>CAZPHZ010000420.1:0-2671 GCA_964586035.1 uncultured Saprospiraceae bacterium | reverse complement strand
GACTTGCGTTATATGTCGGTGCGGCAAGTTATGGATACTCTTTTTGCCCAAGGAGACTCCAAAAAACTTTTCGGTGAAATAGCTGTTGAACTTGGTTTTATTAGCTCAGAGGATTTAGAAAAGCTATTGCAGAGCCAAGAAAATGAACTGATTGGACTCGGTGATATTTTAATTGAAATGAATATTCTTGATACACAACAATACGATGCTTTTTTCAGCGCATTCACCCAACAACAAGTTTAAACAAGCTCTAATTATTCCACACTCAAGAACTAACCATACTACCTATGTAGTATCTTCATCAATGGTTGTAAATGCTGCTCATAAGCTCGCCAGGCTTGCAGTGCTCATCTTGCCGAAGTGAGAAGTTATGCTCTGCCGCCCGCCACAAGGCGTGAAAGGTTTTGCCGATGCTTTTTTCAAAAATGACGGACAAGGCTTTTAGTTCGAAAAGATTGCCAATGCAAGATGCCAGTTTCAAAGCTGCGACGGTTTCTTCCTGCAGGGTGTCAATTTTGCCAGCCATCAGCGCCACGACATTATCGGTGATGGATAATTTTTGAATTTCTTTGAGACGGGCCTCCCAACTTTGTGAGTCGAAATTAAAGGTCAGTAGTTTTTGTTCGGCCAGTGCCTTTAAAAATTCAACAGTGAAAAATGCGTTGCCGGCAGTCTTGGAATAAACGAGTTCTGTCAGACTTGTGGCCTCTTCTGTGTCCCATTGCAACGCCTCTCTTACCATTTCGTGCACATGGCCAAAAGAGAGCGAATCGAGGTGAATGGAATCCATGACACCGCCCTCTTTTTTAGCTTCTGCGAGCATGCGCAGCAGGGGATGTGTGGGGTCGGTTTCGTTGTCGCGGTAGGCTCCTACGATAAGCAAATGGCGGTTTTGCTCGTCGGTGAGCAGCACTTGCAAAAGGTGGAGAGAAGCCGTGTCTGCCCATTGGAGATCGTCTATGAACAGCACGAGCGGATGCCCGGTGTTGGAAATGACCCGCAGGAAATTTTGAAAAACGACATTGAAACGATTGGTCGCCTCCTTCGTTTCGAGAACCGCTGCGGGAGGCTGTTCCCCGATGATGAGGGCGAGGTTTGGAATGATGTCCGTGAGCACCTGCCCGTTTTGGCCCACCGCTTCCAGGATTTTTTCTTTCAGCGGTTCCAGCACCTCCAAACTCTCTGCGAGCTGAAGGTTGCAATACTCATTGAATGCCTGTGTGATGGCATAGTAGGGGGTGTTTCGTTGATACTGATCGTATTTTCCACTGATGAAATAGCCGCGCTTTTCAGTGATGGGTTTATGGACTTCGCTGACCAATGCCGATTTACCCACTCCTGCACTGCCCGTCACAAGCACCATTTCAAGGCTGCCGTTGGCGGCGCGTTCAAAGGCCTTCATTAGGGTAGCGATTTCGGCCTCCCGGCCATAAAGCTTTTGCGGGATTCGGAACTTGCCGGAAAAATCACTCTCGCCGAGGTCGAAGCTCTCTATTTTACCCGTATGCTGCCACATGAGTTGGCAGCGCTGCAAGTCTTCGCGCAGGCCGTAGGCCGATTGGTAGCGGTCTTCTGCGTTTTTGGACATGAGCCGCGCAACGATGTCCGAGACGACTTTGGGGATGGCACCGTCCAATTCATGTGCGGGCGGGGGCACCCTCGCAATATGGGAGTGCACCAATTCCATGCTGTCGGTAGTCTCAAATGGGAGCCTCCCGGTGAGCATTTCGTATAGTGTGACACCGCAGGAGTAAAAATCTGTTCGGTAATCTACCACGCGATTCATGCGACCGGTTTGTTCGGGCGATAGATACGCCAGCGAACCTTCGAGACGGTCGGGATTGCCGAGATGGCTGGTTTTGAAATCTATCCGCGACGATATGCCAAAGTCGATGATGGTGACCTGTCCGGTAATTTGGTTGACGAGGATATTATTGGGATTTAAGTCTTTGTGCACAATCCCTTCTTCGTGAATTTCCAAAAGAGCCTCCGCAATGCCCTTGGCCACCGACAGGGTGGACTCCAAAGAGCGCCTGCTTTTTACAAACGATTCACGAACGGTTTCACCCTCGATGTATTCCAGCATCAGCGTGTATTTGCCGTCCTTTTTTTCAGATTGAAAGGCTCGCCGGACGCCTTTCAAGTCCAGGTCTTTGGTGAATTCGTACTCGTTGTTGAACTGAATAATGCGCTGTGGCGAGGGGTATTCCGCTTTCAGAACTTTCAGCACTACCGGGCGGTCGTGCCCATCTGCCTCAGCCAGGTAGACGAAGGAGTTGGCAGTTTCCTGCAAAAGGGTTTGTTGTACTTCACGCATCGTTTTCCTAAGTCAATTTTTAATATTGTTTTGAAGGATGAGAGAGTTAAAAATTGGGGGCTTTTTAACTCTTTCATCCTTCTCTCAATCCTTTTTTCCAAAAAGGGCCTTCAGCAATTTCATCAACTTCTCTAAAAGTTCCAGAATGATGTGTTTCTTTTTCTGCCCGTCTATGGGTGGCGCTTCCGGAGTTGGGATGCCCTCATTGCCCGGCAGGCCCCATTTATTGGCCAGTGCGTCGTCGATTTGAAAAGAGGTGCTTTTGCTGCCACGCTTATGCCTAAATATCGCCCGCATCATTTCATTCATAAAAAATTCGAGAATCCGCAGCCGGAGAGGCTCTCCGGCTGCGGA
>CAZPHZ010000419.1:0-2674 GCA_964586035.1 uncultured Saprospiraceae bacterium | reverse complement strand
ACCTATGCCATTTCGTGGCTCGCTCTATTCAAAAACAAAGAGGACCAGGACGCTTACCAGGTGGACCCCATTCACAAAAAATTCGTCGAAAACTACAGCCACCTCTGGAGCAAAGTGGTGGTGTACGATTCGGTGGATGCAATTCTGTAAAATGAAAAAATTGCACTGGTTCCTGCTTTCCGTGTTTTTCGTTGGCACTATTGCGGCGCAGCCGCAACAAAAACTGGTGTGTTACCTCGAAACCGTGGACATCGCCACCGGCGAACGGGAAGTGGTGCTTCGCGATAGCGGCACCATGCAGACCCATATCGAAGCCCCGAACTGGTCGCGTGGCGGCACGCATCTGCTCGTCAACAAAGGCGGGCGGCTGTACAGGGTGCCGTTTTACGACTTGCGGCTTACCCTTTTATACACGGATTTTGCCACCGCCTGCAACAACGACCACGGCTTCACTTTCGACGGAAAGACCCTGCTGCTCAGCCACCACGATGCTGCCGTGGGTGGCGAGTCGAGGATTTTCAAAATGCCCCTCAGCGGTGGCCCGCCGGTCTTAATCACTGAAAATTACCCGTCGTACTGGCACGGCGTTTCGCCCGATGGCCAGACGGTGGTTTATTGCGCCGGGCGCAACGACGAATGGGATGTGTACGCCGTCTCCATTGACGGTGGCCCGGAGCGTCGCCTCACCGATGCGCCGGGTCTCGACGACGGGCCGGAGTACTCGCCCGATGGCCGCTACATTTATTTCAACTCGCACCGCACCGGCCGCATGCAGATCTGGCGCATGAACGCCGATGGTACCAGTCAGACGCAAATCACCGATGACGAGTACGATAACTGGTTTGCCCATCCCTCGCCCGATGGCCGGTGGCTCGTTTATATCAGCTACCTCGAAGACCAGCAGGGGCAACATCCTTTCGGCAAAGACGTAAAACTCCGTTTGATGAACCTCGAAACGGGCGAAATCAGCGACCTCACCGAGCCGTTTTTTGGCGGTCAGGGTACGATTAACGTACCTTCGTGGTCGCCCGATAGCCGCAGGCTGGCTTTCGTGAGATATGAGCTGTTTTGAATGGACGAAATAAATTTCGAGCTGGGAGGTTGAGAGGGCTGAGATAAGTTAAGTATCAACCATCTCAACAATCTCAACCTCCTGAACCTCCTCAACTCCCTCAACTATCACTACCCATGTTTTCAACAAAAACTTACTCCCAGCGCAGAGACCAACTCAAAAAGCAAATGTCCTCCGGCGTGCTGCTCTTTTTGGGCAACAACGAAGTGGGGATGAACTACTCCGGCAACCCCTACCACTTCCGGCAGGACAGCAACTTCCTCTATTTCTTCGGCATCGACCAGCCCGGTCTGGCCGCCGTCATCGATTTGGATGAAAACGAAACCATCATCTTCGGCGACGAACTTACGATGGAAGACATCGTGTGGACGGGGCCTCAGCCCACCGTGGCCAGCCTCGCCGAAAAGGTGGGCGTGGCCAAAACGCAGCCTTTTGCCAGTTTGCGCAGCTATTTGCGCAAAGCCGCCAAAGACGGCCGAACGGTGCATTTCACGCCACCCTACCGCCACGATAACATGCTTTTTTTGAGCGAAACATTCAAATCGGCGGTGTCAAAACTGAAAGAGAAATCTTCGGTGGAACTCATCAAAGGTATTGTGGCGCTGCGCGCCAACAAATCGGATGAAGAGGTGGCGGAAATTGAAAAAGCCGTGAACATCACCGGCGCCATGCACGTGGCCGTGATGAAAGCCGCTGCCGCCGGCAAAAAGGAATCCCATCTGGCGGGCATCGCACAGGGTATCGCCACCGGCATGGCGAGCGGCATTTCGTATGGCATCATCCTGTCGGTGAATGGTCAGACCCTCCACAACCACTACCACGGCAACACGATGAAAGACGGGCAGTTGGTGCTCGGCGACTTCGGCGCCGAATCGAACCTGCACTACGCCGGCGACATCACCCGCACCGTGCCTGTGGGCAAAAAGTTCACCCAACAACAGCGGGAAATCTACGACATCGTGCTCGGCGCCGAGGTGAGTTCCATCGAAATGTGCAAGCCCGGCATCCCTTACAAAGAGGTGCACCTCGCTGCCGCCCGCCGCATGGCCGGTGGCCTCGCCAGCCTCGGCATCATGAAGGGCAACCTCGACGAGGCTGTGGCTCAGGGTGCCCATGCGCTGTTTTTCCCGCACGGCCTTGGCCACATGATGGGCCTCGACGTGCACGACATGGAAGACCTCGGCGAGCAATACGTCGGCTACTCCGGCGGCGTGGAGCGCAGCACACAATTCGGCACGGCCTACCTGCGGCTGGCCCGTGCGCTGGAGCCGGGGTTCGTCTTCACGGTGGAGCCGGGTCTCTATTTTATCCCCGAACTCATTGACCAGTGGAAGGCGGAGGGCAAATTCACCGATTTTATTAATTACGAAAAACTCGATGCGTACCGAAACTTTGGCGGCATACGCATAGAAGACAATGTGCTCATCACCGAAAACGGCCACCGTATCCTCGGTAAGCCCATCCCCAAGACGGCGGACGAGGTGGAGGGGTTGAGGCAATGAACAGTTGGCAGTCTTCAGTCCGCAGTTTTCAGTCTCGAAACCCGCCCCAAAGGGGTGAAAAACCCGAAACCAAACAGCCAGCGTGGCGTGGACAGATCCG
>CAZPHZ010000418.1:0-2674 GCA_964586035.1 uncultured Saprospiraceae bacterium | reverse complement strand
GAGCCGGGAGACCATGCCCACTCATCACATGTCCAACATCGTGGACGCCCACCTAATGCGAATAAGCCACGTCATACGGGGAGAGGAGTGGTTGCCAAGTACCGGCCACCACGTGCTGCTCTATCGTGCCTTTGGATGGGAGGCTACCATGCCTGAATTTGCGCACCTGCCGCTCATTCTTAAACCCGACGGGAAAGGCAAACTCAGCAAAAGAGATGGTTCCAGATTCGGCATGCCGGTATTCCCGCTCGGGTGGGAGGGTGAAACGCCGGAGGACAGCTTTCGCGGATTCCGTGAATTTGGTTTTTTGCCGGAGGCGGTAATCAACTTCCTGGCATTTCTAGGTTGGAACCCCGGCACGGAACAGGAGATATACTCATTGGATGAACTTTGCCGTACATTCACCGTCGGGAATATCGGCAAAGCCGGAGCCCGATTCGATTACGACAAGGCCAAGTGGTACAACCAGCAATACATTCAGCGCAGTGAAAATGCTTCTTTGGCGGCGCTTGTGTGGCCGCAGTTGGCAGCTCAGAGCAAAGCTCCCGATGAGAGCTATCTCGAAAAAGTTTGCGGACTGCTCAAAGAAAGGATGACCTTTGTTTCCGATTTTTGGGAGGTGGGCAGTTATTTTTTTGAAGATGTAAAAAGCTACGATGACCAAAATATCGCAAAAAGATGGACGCCGGAAAGCAGGCCTGCTTTTGAGGCATTAACGGAGATTGTCGAAAAAAACGAACCCTTTGAAGCGGCGAGAATCGAAGCTGCTGTAAAGAATTTCATAACGGAAGAGGGCCTCAAGATGGGCCGGATTTTCCCTTTGCTCCGCATCGCCCTGACTGGCAGCATGCAAGGCCCGGGTGTTTTTGAGATGATGGAAGTGTTGGGCTGTGAAAAAACAGTTGACCGGCTACGCAAGGCCCAGGATTATTTCGAGAATTTGTAATCAACTAGCGAACCCAAAACCATAAACCTGATTCAACCGTTAGCCATGCCTAAAAAGAAAAGAGAACCCAAAGAGGAGCAACCCAAAGTTCACGATGAGCTAAAAGGGTTCGATATAAAAATCAGCGAAGTTGGAGAAATAAGAACGAATCTCAAAATCGAAAAACTGAACGAGTTCCTCAATGAAAATGTGGAAGACAAAAAGCTGGCAGATAATAAGCTGAAAGACGAGGAAGAGTAGTGGCCTCCGATTAAAAAAAATTTGCAAAGCTCAATTCCCGATTCATCATTCCCTAAACATCCCCCTCCTGCTTTTCTTCCTCCGTTTCCACTTTTTTTACTGCGTTTCTTTTCAGCTCATCATACTCACTTCTGTTGCGGTAAATATCAATGGCCATAAACATGGATTGCAGAAATGACGAAGGATCAGCCTCGTTTTTCCCGGCCAGGTCAAAACCCGTACCATGGTCAGGAGATGTGCGTATGCAGGACAACCCGGCCGTAAAGTTCACCCCGCTTCCGAAGGTCAATGCCTTGAAGGGAATCAGTCCCTGGTCGTGGTACATGGCGAGCACAGCATCGAATTTGTTAAACCGGCCCGAGCCAAAGAATCCGTCGGCGGCATAAGGCCCGAATACCATCATCCCTTTTTTCTTGCATTCTACTATCGCAGGCCGGATTAGCTTCTCTTCCTCATCGCCAAGCATGCCTTCCTCCCCCGCATGGGGATTGAGGCCGAGCACTGCAATATTGGGCCGTTCATAGCCAAAGTCGATTTTCAATGTATCATTCAAAATTTTCAACTTGCTCACGACGGTCTCTTTGGTTATGGCCGGCGCAACAGCTTTCAAAGGTAAGTGAGCCGTTACCACACCGACCTTCAGGGCATCACTCGCCAATAGCATCAGACTGTCGGAAGCCTTGAACTCTTTCGTGAGATATTCGGTATGGCCTACATGTTCAAAGCCAGCCAATTGCATCGATTTCTTGTGAATGGGGGCCGTCACCAAAGCATCTATCAGCCCCAGATGTAAGTCATGGACAGCTGCTTCGAGGCTTATTTGGGCATATTTTCCTCCCGAATCTGCCGGTTTGCCGAGGGTTATGTTCACTTCCTCTTCCCAACAATTTATGACGTTGACCTTATCGCTGGCCAGACGCTCGGCGTTGCGCTGGCTTTGAAAAAACAATTCGTCTAAGCCCGTAATGTTCTTGTGATACGATACCACTTTGGTGGAGCCGTACACCACCGGTATGCACATATCAATAATTCTCTTGTGCGAAAGAGCTTTGAGGATGACCTCTAAGCCGACGCCGTTTATGTCGCCAATGGAAATGCCAAGAACAGGTTTCCTGGTCTTTTTGTCTCGTTTTGCGTTTCTGGAAATTTCAGTTAATAATTCCACGGGTTTTCCTTTTCTTTGGATATTGGATGCTGGATATGAGAGCAAAGCAAACATCGAGCACCGGGTCTCGAGTATCCCGCCCAGAATGGTGCGGAATCGAGCGACAAATGTAGACATTAAACATATGCGCGCCAAAAAATCCTTCGGACAGCATTTCCTCACCAATGAGCACGTTGCAGAGCGCATTGCCGGTAGCCTCACTACAGTGGCGGGGAGGCTTTGTTCCCACGTATTGGGAAATTGGCCCGCGTCGGGGGTGGCTCCCAAAACATTGTTGGGTAAAAAACTGAGCCTCCTCCTCGGAGAGGCCGAACAAGAACAGG
>CAZPHZ010000417.1:0-2693 GCA_964586035.1 uncultured Saprospiraceae bacterium | reverse complement strand
CTGGTTTCCAAATGCGACAAACCTGTGAAACTACTCGCTTTGGAAGACATTCAGCACGATTGGTTTCATCCCGGCATGTACGACGACGGAGGCCAATGCGAGACGCTGGCCGCTCTTCAGGATGAATACATTTTACCTGCCGGAAAATTTGTTTTCATCGTGCCGGAATACAACGGAGGAATGCCCGGCGCTTTGAAATTATTCCTCGATGCTTGTTCTATTCGGAATTACCGCAAAAACTTTTCAGGTAAAAAAGCCGCGTTGACGGGAATAGCCGCTGGCCGGAGCGGCAACCTACGTGGTTTGGACCATCTCACCAGTATCCTCAATCACATGGGGGCGGTGGTTTTTCCAAAAAAGCTGCCCCTTTGCACCATCGATACCATCATGGACGGCGAAGGAAGTATTACCGATGCAGATACCCTTGACGCAATTGAAAGGCAAATCGACAGTTTTTTGAAATTTTAAGGGCTTCCTCAAATCTTTCGAAGGTGCCTGTCGATTAACCAGGCACACTTTTGCCAAACATCTCAACGTTTTAACACCTCATGAAAAAAGAAGCGACGATATTTCTAAAGACATTTAGGGCTCATTTAATTTTAATCAAAGAAGAAGCGCTCTATTTTTGACTTCTGAATAGTTCGGTAAAAAGACGCTGATCCCGGCTGTCATTTTCAAAACAACAAACGAACTTTTTAAAACATAAAGATTATGAACTCACGACAAGGTCTAACCATCATCATTGTCATCCTTTTGCTCCTCCTCATGGGGGCCGCTTATTGGGGCTTCACCAACAACCAGGATAAAAAAGCCCTGACCGGGCAAAACGAACAACTCCAACAGCAAATGGGTGACCTCACAGCGCTCAAAGACAACCTACAGACCGAGGTGGATAGCCTGGAAAACGCCTATGCCAGCCTTGCCGAAGAAAACGAATCGCTGCAAGGTTCTGTAGATGATGCGCAGAAGAAAATCGCAGAGAAGCAATGGGTCATCCGCAAGATGAAAAAACAAACAGCCGCTGCCAACAACAGCCTGCAAGTACAGATTCAGGAATTGTTGGGAGTGAAAGCCGAACTGGAAGCCTCCATCAATAACCTGCAGGTTGAAAACGATTCGCTTTACAAAGTTACCGGCCAACTGACAGCCGACCTGGCCCAGTCCAAGACCGAAAACGAGGCTCTCACCAACTTGAATAAGACCATTCAGGGAGAGCTGAAAAGGCTGACTTTGGCGAATTTCAAAGCCAGTGCCTTCCGTGTGGAAGTGGAAAAAAGAAGACCGAAAGCTACCGCCAAAGCCCGTCGTGCCAAACGCCTGCAGGTGAGCTTCGACCTCACCGGCGTGGTGGCCAAGTACCAGGGTGTGCGGCCTGTGTACCTCGTGGTGACGGATGACAAAGGCACTCCCATCAAGGTTGAAAATCCCATCATGGCTAAGGTCAACGTCAACAATTCCATGATGGACATTCAGGCCGTGAAAGAACAAGACGTAAATATCGGCGAGAATCAACGACTCTCGTTTTCTTACGACCTTGAAAACAGACTCAAGTCGGGCTATTACAGAGTTGCCGTTTACACGGACATAGGATTACTGGGTGCCGCCAGTTTCCGGCTTCAGTAATTTCGAAATATGTAAAACCCGGAGACGGAATGGCATAGCCTCCTTTGCCTGCTTGTCTCCGTGTTTTATTGCCTTGCTGATATACCAACTTTACCAAAAATAAAAATTGTGAAAACCGCTTTAAGACTCCTGTTTTTACTCACGATACTCCCCACTCTTCTGAATTCCTGTGTAGGCAAAAAGAAATTTTTGGCAGAAACAACCGCCCGCGACAGCACCAATATGGTGCTCAACAGCCGCCTCATGGAATGTAACCAAGAAATAGGAAGGCTTCAACTCCAACTGGCCGAGAAAACCGGAGAGGCGAACGCTGCCAAAGAACTCAACGCCAAGCAATACAAAGAAATAAACCAGTTGAAGCAAGAGATTGAAAGCATAACCAACCAGTCGCTAAGTCAGCAGCAGGTAATGGACATTGCGTTGCAAAAAAAGGCCGATGAAGTTGCCGAGAAAGAAAAGGTTATAAATGCCATGCAACTAGCTATCGATGAGCAAAATGAAAAAATGAAGGGATTGCTGGCAAAAATTCAGGCAGCTCTTCAACAATACAACCAGGAAGACCTATCCATTGAAATAAGGGAGGGGAAAGTATTCGTCGGCCTGTCCGACCAGTTGTTGTTTAAATCGGGATCTGTCAAGTTGGAAAAAGATGCCTTCAGTGTGCTCGAAAGCTTGGCTGAAGTACTTAAAATGCATCCCGAACTCGACATCATCGTGGAAGGTCACACTGACAATGTGCCGGTGAAGAGCAAGAACATGAAAGACAACTGGGACCTCAGCGTGATGAGGGCTACTACAGTTGTGCGGCTCCTCACGAGCGAATATGAACTGAACCCCAGCCAGGTCACAGCAGCCGGCAAGGGTGAATTTGAACCTAAAGCCTCCAATGAGACAAAAGAAGGCAAGGCCCAAAACCGCCGCACTGAAATCATCATCGAACCTCAGTTGACCGAGGTACTGAATATGATTCAGGAAAATGTCTCTCCGGAAGGGAACTGAGAGGAGGGGTTGAAGAGGTTGAGAGGGTTGAGTTCCTATGTTTGAAAAATAAGCTTTGGGCCACTATCTTA
>CAZPHZ010000416.1:0-2694 GCA_964586035.1 uncultured Saprospiraceae bacterium | reverse complement strand
GCCGATTGGACAGAACTCAACCTCGAAAATCAGGTGGACCCTTCTTTCCTGGACCCGGTAAACAAATTTTTGCCAAACTTCGGGGCAGGATTTTATTTCTATTCCAAGAATTTTTACGTCGGGGGCTCAGTGCCTCATCTCGTAGAATACGACTTGCGCAATAATGCACAATTTGATATTTACGCCCGGCAGGTACGCCACTATTATTTCATGTCGGGTGTTGCCATTCCACTCAATGGCAATGCGTTGATTTTCAAACCTTCCATTCTCGTGAAAAACGTGGGCTGGGATAAACGCGTTACCAAGCTCGACGCCTTTCGCGACATAGGTGCGCCCAACGAATTCGACATCGACCTGTCGTTGTTGTTTCAGGAAACCTTGTGGGTAGGAGCCTCGTTTCGTTCATCCTGGGCCAAGATTGTGGACAACCGAAGCTCTTACGACTCCGCCGACATATGGTTCTCCTATTTGTTGAGAAACGGACTGCGTTTCGGCGCTGCTTACGACTACCCACTCACTGAATTGTCGAACGTCACCAGTGGTGCATTCGAAGTGATGGTGGGGTATGAGTTTGACTTTAAAGAAAGAAAGATTGTAACGCCACGATATTTTTAATAGTTATGAATGATGGTTTATGATTTATGACTGAGAAAATGAAATTCATAAATCATAAAGCAAAAATCATAACTCATTCATTCATCATTGATAATGAAGGCTATGCGAATTTTATCTTCCCTCTTGCTTTTTTCCCTGATAGCCACCGTGTCTTTTGGGCAGGCTGCCAAAATGAAGCAGGCACAGCAAAAGATGGACAACCTCGACTACATCGGGGCCATTGAATTGTACAACCTCATTCTCGAGGACCACGATGAGGCACAAGCCAAAATCAACCTGGCCGAAGCCTATCGTAAAATTAACGACACGCCAAATGCTGAATATTGGTATGGTCAGGTCGTTCGGCTGCCACAGGCAGAACCCATTCACAAGCTTTACTATGGCATGATGTTGCAACGCAACGGCAAATGTGCTGTCGCTCGCGAATGGTACCAGCAATACGTGGACCTGGCTCCCGGCGATCAACGCGGACAATACCTGCTCAGAGCTTGCGATTACGAGGATGAACTCATGACCAAAAGCGCCGGTATTTACGAAGTAAATCAATGTGAATTCAATTCGCATTCCGACGATTTCAGCCCGCAGTTTTACAAAGCCGGTTTGGTCTTTACATCAGAGCGAGATACGAATCCCATCATACGCCGTACCAGCACCTGGACCGGGAACCCATTTCTAGAATTGTATTACTTAGATTTGAAACAACTGGGGAATAGTGAAACGGAATGCGGAAATTACAAATATGGCCGGATCGAAAAATTTTCCAACGAAATCAACTCAAAATACCACGATGCTTCGGTGGCATTTTCTAAAAACGGAGAAGAGATATATTTTACCCGCAACAACTTTTTGGATGGCAAAAAAGATTACGACGATGAGGGTATCATGCGTCTGAAAGTGTTTTATGCCCGCAGCGAAGGTGTGGGCAAATGGGGCGAATTGCAAAGCCTGCCGTTCAATTCCAATGAATACTCCGTGGCACATCCGGCCCTTTCTCACGATGGCAAAAAACTCTTCTTTTCTTCCGACATGCCCGGCGGCTTCGGCGGCATGGACCTGTATGTTTCTGAAAAAGAAAGCGGCCGGTGGGGGCCCCCCATGAACCTCGGCCCGGAAGTTAATACCGAAGGTCATGAGATTTTCCCCGACATAACTGCTGATGGACGTCTCTATTTCGCATCCGATGGCCTCATTGGCCTCGGCGGGCTCGACATCTATTATATCAGCGACAAGGGAAATGGGACCTGGAGCTCTCCCGTCAATTTGGGATACCCCATCAATACCATTTCTGATGACTTCGCCATTGTTTTCAACGAAGAGGGAACCTGCGGATTCTTTTCTTCCGATAGAGACGGTGGCGTCGGAGGCGACGATGTTTACAGTTTTAGAAAAACGGCCATCCCCGTGGAAATTTTGGTGTACGATGAAAAAACAGATATACCATTGGAGGGCGCTCAAGTGGTTGTTTCTTGCAGAAATGACACGATGACCACCGATGGCGATGGCAAGATTTACATAGACATGAAACTCAACGATTGTTGTGATTTTCTTGCAAGCCTTGCCGATTATGAACCCAACACGATGGAGGGTTGTACCAAAAACCTCACTCTTGAGGATAAACTGTCACTCAAGATTCCACTCGGCAAGGTTGCTGAATTCATGGTGGAAGGCATCGTATTCGATGGTGGTGCATCCACCCTGCCTATCGATGGTGCGGTGGTCTCCATTGAAAACGACTGCGGTGAAACTTTGGCAGAACCATTTACCACCTCTATTACCGGCAAGTATTATTTCAAACTGAACAAAGATTGCTGTTATAAAATCAAAGCCATCAAGGAAGGCTACTTTGCTGGTATTGCAGACAGCGTTTGCACACGCGGGCTCGATGATTCGGAGACTTTGCGTGAGAATCTCTATTTGTCGCCTGTTTCACTGCTCTCTGGCAATGAACCTGTCGACAGGACTCCTCCAAATCCAGCCAAAGGGGCGGAAACCGATTTTACGTACATGGACCCCGAAACGGGAATCTGGATGGACAAAGATACCAGGCTGCCCGCCGATGGCACCTATACCGACAACCTG
>CAZPHZ010000415.1:0-2707 GCA_964586035.1 uncultured Saprospiraceae bacterium | reverse complement strand
AAAGTCCAAAGTCTAAAGTCTAAAGTCCAAAGTCTAAAGTCTAAAGTCCAAAGTCCAAAGTCTAAAGTCCAAAGTCTAAAGTCTAAAGTCTAATGTCTATCGTCTAAAATCTATCGTCTAAAGTCTAAATGTCTTAAAAAAGAATCACCATGCAAGAAGCCTATATCGTAAAAGCATACCGTTCCGCCATTGGCAAAGCCAAGCGCGGCTCTTTTAGAAACTTTCGCTCCGACGACCTGGCAGTCGAAGTAATTCAGCATTTGCTCAAAAACACACCCGAACTCGACCCTGCGTTAGTGGACGACTGTATCGTCGGCTGCGCTAACCCGGAGGGAGAGCAGGGACTGCAAATAGGCCGTATGATTTCCGTACGGGTGCTCGGAAAATCGGTTCCCGGCATGACGGTAAACCGTTATTGTGCTTCCGGACTGGAGACGATTTCAATCGCAGTTGCGAAAATTAAGGCCGGAATGGGGCAGTGTTTTATTGCCGGAGGCGCAGAAAGCATGAGCATGATACCCATGACAGGTTATAAATTGGCACCTAACTACAAGGTGGCGAGCACCACACCGGATTATATGACAGGCATGGGTAATACGGCCGAAGCCGTGGCAGTGAAGTACAAAATCAGCCGGGAGGATTCCGATGAATTTGCGGTGAAGTCTCATCAAAAAGCCGCCGCAGCTATTAAGGCGGGAAGGTTCAAAGATGAAATCGTACCGGTGACAGTCAAAGAAGTGTATGTGGAGGACAACACGCGCAAAGAGCGCGAGTTCGTTATGGATACGGATGAGGGCGTGCGGCCCAATACCACGAAGGAAGTGCTGGCCCGCCTCAGGCCGGCTTTCAAAAAGGGTGGAGTGGTAACCGCCGGCAATTCGAGCCAAACTTCCGATGGTGCCTCTTTCGTGCTGGTGATGAGCGGGACTTTGATGAAGCAACTCAACCTCACCCCGATAGCCCGGCTCGTGTCGTGCTCTGTGGCAGGTGTGGAACCGCTGTACATGGGCATCGGTCCATGTGCTGCCATTCCCAAAGCCCTGCAACAGGGCGGACTGAAACTCGCCGATATTGATTTGATTGAACTCAACGAAGCTTTCGCCACTCAGTCGTTGGCAGTGATTCGGGAAACCCACCTCGATCCCGACATCGTCAACGTGAATGGTGGAGCTATAGCGATGGGGCACCCGCTGGGCTGTACCGGGGCGAAACTCTCCACGCAGATGTTCAATGAATTGCGCAGGCGCAAGAAAAAGTACGGCATAGTGACGGCCTGCGTCGGTGGCGGCCAGGGCATCGCAGGCGTTTGGGAGTTGCTGAATTAAACATTCATTATGCAGAATTGAATATTGAGAATGCACCAATGTGGTGATTCTGAGTTGAATAATACTTTGGAGTGCCAGGTTTTGTCTAAAGGTGAATTACTGTTTAGTATTTAGCCAATTGCTTCTGGCTATGCCTGTCCCTTAACTTAGCCGTTTTATACAATTTGTAGTAGCCGGGCTTCCTGGTGCCCAATTCCTACTTCCTCAATCACCAAACGAAATGCCGATATTTTTTGCCATTTTTATCAGGTAATGGTCACTATGGAGGAAGTTGGGTTCCCTCACCGCATCAGATATTTTCACACTGTCGATTTTGTTATTGGTGAAAGTGACCATCTTGCCAAATTCCCCATTTTTTATAAGCTGAAAGGCTTTTTCTCCCATGGCTGTCGCCAATATCCGGTCGAAAGCCATGGGGGTTCCTCCGCGTTGCACATGTCCTAAGATGGTGGTACGCACCTGTGCCGGGCAGCCGTTCTCTTCCAGCAGGCAGCGCAGATAATTGCCGATGCCGCCCAACTTGATGTGCGGGTCGCCGGCGTCTTTGGCGGCATGGCCCATCACGTGGCCGTCCACGGGTTTGGCGCCTTCGGCGATGACGATGTTCACAAAACCTTTATTCTTGCGATAGCGGCGTTCGATTTTTTGCATGATGGTCATTATGCTGAAAGGTATTTCGGGAATGAGGCAAACCTCCGCTCCTCCGGCGATGGCAGTGTGCAAAGCTATCCACCCGGCATCGCGTCCCATTACCTCCATAATCATTACGCGGTGGTGACTCTCGGCCGTTGTAACGAGTTTGTCGAAACTGTCGGTGGCTATTTGTACGGCTGTGGTGAAGCCGAAAGTGAGGTCTGTGCAAGACAGGTCGTTGTCGATGGTCTTTGGAACACCCACGATGTTCAGTCCCTTTTCGAATAGTGCCTGCGAAATCATCTGGCTGCCGTCGCCACCCACATTGACCACCGCATCAAAGCCCAGATTACGAATGTTGCCAATGAGTTCATCGGAGCGGTCCGTGTTCTTCCAGGTGCCGTCTTCCTGAAGTACGGGAAAAGCCATTGGGTTGCCTTTATTGGTAGTTTTGATGATGGTGCCGCCTTTCACATGGATACCAGCCGTGCGTTTCCGGTTGAGCTTCACCACTTCATGGGGGCTTTTCAACACGCCGTTGAATGCTTCGATGCTGCCCCAGACTTCCCAGTTGCCGTCTATTTTGGCGGCTTTTGCAATGGAGCGAATGACGGCGTTCAATCCCGGGCAGTCGCCGCCGCCGGTAGCTATCAATATCTTTTTCATGGTGTAATTTTATTCTGGATTTTAAAACTTACTTATTGATTCTATTTGAAAACTAAAGGAGATATATTTCTTTCCAGATGTAC
>CAZPHZ010000414.1:0-2710 GCA_964586035.1 uncultured Saprospiraceae bacterium | reverse complement strand
TTTTGTGGGCCGGATTGTTGGCTTTTACGATGAACGACTTGTACTCACCCGGCGTGTTTTCGATGGTATTTTTATAAAACAGGCTGAAATTTTTCACTAAGTCTGCGGCATTTTTGGAGGCAACTTCCACAGTCGAAAGCGCTGTGGTGCGATGGTGGGCAATCCGGTCGGCGAGGGTGAGTGTGTCGCCGTTGGGCAGTTCGATGGCGCGGCCGGCGCGGCTGTGACCGGCTTGCTCGTAGGTCATGCCGATGGCGCCGTTGAAACTGGGGTAGGTATCGCCGTAGCTGGGGTAAAACAGGTCGAATTCCTCGTGGGTAAAATAGAGCCAGCCGTTTTGGTCAAAATATTTCGCGTGGTTTTTCCCGATTTTCATCTGGAATTCCGACTGCCAGCCGGTGAGGAAAGTGTGAAACGGTTGCGCTGCCGGCGCAAAATAATAGGGCGAAGTGTAACCCTGTTCGTGGAGGTCGGCAGCCACCTGCGGCAGCCATTGATTGTACATTTTCAGGCGGTTTTGAGTTTCCACCTGGGTGGCCCAGGCCCAATCGCGGTTCAGGTCGAAGAGGTAGTGGTTGACGCGGCCGCCGGGCCAGGGTTCGTCGTGTTCGCGGGCAGAGGGATTGGGGTCGGGCAGGCTCGGGCTGACTTGCCGGTACCAGGAGGTGTAGCGGCTGTAGCCGTCGGGATTGACACTCGGCTCAATGAGAACGACGGTGTTTTTGAGCCACTCGCTGGTTTGGGTGTTGGAGGGGTTGGCCAGTTGATAAACTACATCCATGGAGGCCTCGGAGCCGGCGGCTTCGTTGCCATGTACGCTGAAGCCCAGCCATACAATGGCGACGGGGTTGGTGTTGTCTGCCTTGCCCGGAGCCAGCCCGGCATTGCGCAGGTTGTTGAGTCTGATGTCATCGAGACGGGCCATGTTTTCAGGCGAGGAAACGATGGCCAGTATCTGTGGCCGTTCCTCATTGGTTCGGCCGAATTCGACGAGTTTCATGCGGGCGCTGTTGGCGGCAACATGCTGATAGTACGCCACTAATGTGGCATGTTCAGTAAATTGTTCGCCCAGGTGATGGGGTAGAAATTCATTGGGAGAGAGGAGGGTTTTTTGGCCAAAAATAAAGGTGGTGAAGGCCAGAAGGCTGAGGGCGAGGAAGGTTTTTCTGCACATAAGGATGCTGATTTTCAAATTGGATATAAAGCACGCTGCCCGGAAGACCGGCAACAGATGCCGTTGGTGGGCACAATAATAATAAAAGCGGCGGGCATGCCCGGAAGTTTGGGTAAAAAAACAAAAAGGCCTGTGCTGAACAATAGCACCGGCCTTTCATCTTTTTTGCATGGATTATTCTTATCCGTACTTCTGTTTCACCTCTAAGATTTCAAATCCTTCCACGATGTCGCCCACTTTGATGTCGTTGTAATTCTTGATGGTCAATCCGCATTCTAGCCCCGCTTTCACTTCTTTTACATCTTCTTTAAATCGCTTGAGAGAGGCCAGTTCTCCTGATGAACCTTCTTTGGTAGGGTACACCACGATGCCGTCCCGAACGATCCGGATGTTGGTATTTCGGTTGACCTTTCCATCGAGCACAAAACAGCCGGCAACAGTACCTACTTTGCTGATTTTGTAAACCTCCCGTATTTCGATGTTGCAGACGATTTTCTCCTCCTTTGTCGGTTCGAGCAGACCCTCGATGGCGAGTTTGACCTCTTCGATGGCCTCGTAAATAACGGAGTACAACTTTATCTCTACACCCTCTCTTTCTGCGAGTTTCCGCGCGCCCAACGAAGGCCGTACCTGGAATCCGATGATGATGGCATCTGAGGCCGAAGCGAGCAATACGTCGGATTCGATGATCTGCCCGACGGCGCTGTGAATGACATTAACCTTAACCGTTTCAAGCGATAGCTTGATCAATGAATCGGAGAGTGCCTCAATAGATCCGTCCACGTCGCCTTTCACGATGAGGTTGAGTTCCCGGAAGGTGCCGAGTGCCAGCCGCCGTCCGATTTCGTCAAGGCTGATTCGTTTGGTGGCCCGGTTGGCTTGTTCCCTGTTAATCTGACCGCGCTTGGCGGCTAATTGCCGCGCTTCAGACTCATTGTCCATGACCTTGAAACGCTCGCCGGCCTGTGGTGCTCCGCTAAGGCCAAGAACAAGAACCGGTGTAGATGGTCCAGCTTCTTTCACACGGGCACCTCGTTCATTGAACATGGCTTTTACTTTGCCCGAAAATTCCCCAGCTACCATCGGATCCCCAACACGGAGGGTACCGGTTTGCACCAATATTTTAGCAATGTAACCTTTCCCTTTGTCGAGCGTGGCTTCAATGATGGTGCCGACCGCCGGGCGGTCCGGGTTGGCTGTTAACTCGGCCATATCGGCAACGAGGAGTAACTTTTCCAATAATTTATCAACACCCGTACCGGCTTTGGCGGAAATGTCCTGTGACTGGTGATCTCCACCCCAATCTTCGACGAGGATGTTCATAGAGGCCAGTTCTTGTTTTATGCGTTCGGGCTGTGCGCCCTCTTTGTCTATTTTATTGATGGCAAAAACCATCGGTACACCGGCGGCCTGTGCGTGGCTGATAGCCTCCCGTGTTTGGGGCATGATATTGTCGTCGGCCGCAATGACGATGATGGCCATATCCGTCACCTTGGTACCACGTGCCCGCATGGCGGTAAATGCTTCGTGGCCAGG
>CAZPHZ010000413.1:0-2714 GCA_964586035.1 uncultured Saprospiraceae bacterium | reverse complement strand
GAGCGTGTTCAGATTTTCATGCTTGAGCGAAAGTGAGCAAATTTTATTCTGAACGAGAAAAATTTTGCTGCCGGATGCGGGCAATAGCCCGATAGTGTCGGGGAAAAAATAAACGAAGCCAGGATAAAATTGGCCATTTGCAGCCAAGTGATGGGATTTTGAAAAAGCTCTAAAATCTGGCTCATGAAAACTCGATTGACACCGGGCCATTGCCTTGGTTCACGTTTATCATAAAACAATTACCATCATGAAAAAATTTCTGCAAAACTTATTTGGCAAAGCCAAAGAAACCATTGACCACGCCGGCGAAGACCTGAAAGAGGTGATGGATGCCGTGTCGGAAGACGCTGGCAAATTGGCCGTTGAGGCAAAAGAAAAATTCCAGGAAATGAAAGAAGAGGTAAAAGAAGAATTCACCGAGCATGTCGGTGAGCCTTCCGAGCTAATGAAAAAAGCCAAAGAAACCATTACGGAGGCCACTGGAAAAATAAAAGAAACGGCCAAAGAAGAATGGGACAACGCCAAAGACAAATACGATGAGTTGAAAGACTCAATGGCGGAAAAAGAAAAGCCCGCCGATGCCTCAGATATCACGCCTGACAAAGAGGATGAAAAAGGAGAATAGCCCCCTCAGAAACTGGTCGAATCGAGGATGAGTTCAAGCTCCTGCATAAAGTTGCGTTTGTCTTTCCCGGGCGCGTAAATGAAGGCGTCGACGAGTAGCAAATAGCCATCGTCGGGGTTGAGCATGAGGTAGCTCAAAAATGGCCCGCCTTTAAAATCGTTTTCCATGTCCCAAATGCCTCTGGCCTGCACGGTGTAACGGTTGTTCACCATTTTGTTTTCTAAAAACATCGGCAAGTCCACGTCATTAATATGCATATAAGAATTGGGCTGGCTGGAGGTAATGATTATACTGACTTCGTTTCTTATAGTCTTGAATCCCTGTTTCGTGAGTTGTTGTTCGTTGGTGTAGGGCCTTTTGTGAATGAGGATGTTCGCGCTCGCATCGCGAACTTCCCGGCGTAGCCACATGGTATTGGTCTTCTTGTTGTGCATGGCCTTCCGGAAGTCGCCAGGCACCTTCATGTCCGCCCCGAAAGTCAGTTTGATACCAGCTTCAAGGTCAGCATTTTCACCGGCCTGGTAGGTCGTGGCTTTCACCACCTCCTCGTCTGCCTCGTTGATACGGCGGGCGATGGGCGGGAAATTTTTCACCACATTTTCCATGAGCTTGTCTTCCCCATCGGCGAAAACGTAAAACAGCAATTGGCCTTTCGCCCATTTGTCTTTCCCCACGATGGTGCTGTACCCTTTATCCTGTCTCATGCTGGCGATTTTTTTCTCCCCGGCATCGCTGCGGACCAACGCGGCCGTAGAGGAGTTGTCGTCGCGCATATCGGCCAGAAAGACAATGGTGCGGAATTCTTTTTTAGCAGATTGTTTCACCAATTGCTCAGGGGTCAGGTGTTTTATGTCAAAAATGGGCTCGGGCTGCGGCAATAGCAGGTAGGGTCCTCCGAAATAATAGTAAAAAGTATCGCCGGTGGGGCCTGCCCAAAGCGTGGAATCTGCAATGACGAGAATCTGGTTTACCTTGCCGTGGGCATAGTTCGTGGAAGTAGTCTTCCTCGGAGCTGTGTCGGAAGAGCATGCATAAAAAAATAGGAAAACTATACCCAAGAACTGACATTGCTTCATTTGCATCTGTTTTTGCAAAATTAGGAATTTGGCAGGGATGTGAAGCCTTCCGCACCTGCCATACGATACAGATGCTGGCAAGACCTCTTTTGGCGGGAGCCAAAATGAAGGATTTGCTTTTGCCTTTGGTAAAAAATATTTTGGGCCGGAGCCCCGAAGGTCCCGGCCCAACTTTGAAACCAGCTTTCAAGATACCAGTGGTGCTGTAATTTTTCGTAAAAAAGCGCTTACCTGATTATAAATTTTCCATGAAACGCCCCTTTCTCAGTAAAGATGGAGTAAAGGTAGCAGCCTGGCAGCAGCCCTGCAACTGGCACATCGAAAGTGACCTCTCCGTTCCGCACCCCAAGGTCATACGCCGCCTGTTTTTTACCGCTTTCATCATAGATACGCACCTGAAGCGGCGTGGAATTTATCACGGAAAATTGTAGATGGAAGTAGTCACGTGCCGGATTCGGAAAGGCGTTGACATGGCTCAGGTATTCTCCCAACGGAAAAGTGATTCCGCTGACAAACTCGATGGTCAGCACGTCTATCTGGAGCAAGCTGCCCGTGGTGATGGAGGCGCTGTCATCACCTATATAACTGGGAGCAAAAGCGAGCAGCATGGTGTCGGGTACATCGCTCCAGTTCACATCGAAGGGCATCTCGAAAGGCGTATATTCTGCCGCAGGTGGCAGCGACAAAGCCACGGCGGCAATTGAGTCGGTCTGTAAGGTGACCGGGTTCCATTTTGAAAACAGGGCAAAAAAGAAAGAACTGTCGGGGCCAACTGGTGCGTATTTGTAAAATCCGTGAACTGCTTTTGGAGTATTGGCGATGGGAAAACCTCCGCCAGGGTCGCCATTCTCGTTCAGCTCTCCGGTCAGAACGAAACTCACCGGGGGGCCGAATAAAGAAGGAACATTTTCCAGCCGGATGGCATAACTGCCCGATAGAGCATCGGTAGCTACACTAACGGAGGGGACGCCGTCTACTTTGCACCTATTGCTGTTCTCGCAGAAGCACGGCGG
>CAZPHZ010000412.1:0-2730 GCA_964586035.1 uncultured Saprospiraceae bacterium | reverse complement strand
CCGCATATCTTTTGATGTGCGGGCCTTTGTCGTTGGGGGGGCGAGAGAGGCAGGTTGTTTACTTTTATCTTTTCCTCACCAGCGTCACACCATCACTCAGCGGCAGCAAACTCAACTCAATGCGTTCATCCCGGTGCAGTTTGGCATTCAAGGCCCTGATGGCCTGTACGTCTGGGTCGCCGGAATTCTCATCCACTACCTTACCCGACCACAACGTGTTGTCGAACATAATAAGCCCTCCGGGACGGATGAGTTGCAGACACAATTCATAATAATCGTCGTAGCCCGGTTTGTCGGCATCGATGAAGACGAAGTCGAAGGTGCCGGCTTCGCCATTTTCCAGCAGCCCCCGCAGGGTATCAGCCGCAGGCGCCAGCCGCAGGTCGATTTTGGAAGCCACACCGGCCTTTTCCCAATAGCGCCGGGCAATAGCGGTCCACTCGTCACTGACATCGCAGGCTATGATTTGCCCGCCAGGTGGTAGCGCCATTGCGACAGCCAGCGAGCTATATCCCGTGAAAACGCCCACTTCCAGGGTGCGTTCGGCTCCCATCAGTTTTACCAAAAGCTGCATAAATTGCCCTTGTTCCGGGGAAATCTGCATGTTTGCCTTGACGAGTTTCATGGTTTCAGAGCGGAGGTCAGCCATCAAGGCGTGCTCTCGCAGCGATACGGAGAGCAGGTAGTCGTATATTTCGGGCGAGATGGCAAGGGTTTGATTCGACATGATCGCTATGAGTTTTTCGGCAGCAGTGCGCTTCCGATGGATTGAAAGAGCGCCTCCACATTTTCGCCGGTTTTGGCGCTGGTCAATATATCGGGCGGCAAAGGCACTTCGGCTTTTATGTAGTCGAGGTGTTCCGGTGACACGAGGTCCGTTTTATTTCCCACGATTTTTATCAGCACCCCATTGAGCAGACCATTCAGGTAGCCGATGTCGGAGCGCATGTTTAGCCAGGTGGAAGGGCGCGTGAGGTCGAACACGTAAACAATGGCGCTGGCTCCGAGGTAATACGATTGGGGTACCTTCTGCTGTTCCACCTCGCCGGCGATGTCCCACACGAGTAGCGAGAGTTTGCGGCCACCTACGTCGATCACCTTTTTATCCACCTTTACGCCGATGGTGGTCAGGTATTTCTCGCTGAAACGCCGGTAGAGAAACTGGTTGAACAGGGAAGTTTTACCCACCCCGAAGCAGCCGGTAAGTACTATTTTTTTGCTAATCATTGAGCTGGTTTTTTGTTTTATTCCTTTGCTGCAATGGTCTTCTGAGGGCTGAAAAAATGGTGCTCCAGTTTTTGCCGGATGAGATAATTGGAAGTTCCATCCGGTTTCTTCATGTTCATCTTCAGCTCGAGTTGGGCAAATTGAGCCAGGTCAGCGGACAATGCCAACCGCTCATTCGATGAGACGGAACCCGATACTGCGGCGGCAATATAATAGGTGTGAAAATTTTCAATCAAAATGCTGAAAGTGCCGTATTGCACAGCTTCCAGTTTTTCATTGCCCTGGCGGAAGGCATCTTCCACAAACGATTTGATGGCGGTGAGCATGCCGGCTATCATGTCGAGGTCGATGGATTCGTGGCGGGAGGCACTGCCCAAAAGTATGCCCGAGTGGTGTTCGATGACGAAAATTTCTTCAATGACGGGGCCGTCCATTTTGCTCAAAATGGTCTGGCTCATTTCTTTCGGCTTCACGCCGAACAACGCATAGCGCAACCTGCCGATAATGCCCCGCTGAAACGTGTTGCGAATTTGTTCCTCCAGGTTTTCTTTTAATAATTGAAACTGGTGCTGGATGTATTTTTTTATCATCTGGCCCAGGGTGGGGTAAATGATGTCGAGCAATTCGTCGCGGGAGGCCTCCAGCTTTTGTTCGATGATGTCATCGACGGCGAGTCTGAATTCGACGGGAAAATGGTTTTTCAGAAAATCCAGCCGCTCATTGATGAGGGGAGTGACCTTTTCCGACCAAAGCGCGGGATCGTCCAGGAGCTCCCTCAGCCGCTCCAACTCCTGCCGGTCTTCGGCCAGCAGTATCTCCCGCAGTTGGTTCATCATCTGACGTTCGTCCATGACAGGTGGGCCTTTCACAGTTATTCCACAATAAGCTTTTTACTCAAATCTGCCAGCATCTGGCCGAGGTTCGACTTATCGGTTTTACTTACTTCCAGCAGTTTGGCGTCGAGTCGGCCGATGTTTTCCTTTATCATCTTTTCGAGGCGGTCGAAGCGGTCGTTCACGGCTTTTTCCAATTGGCCGAGTTGCTGCTCAGAATGGCCTCCCAACGCTGACAAGTCTTTTGAAAACTGCTCCTTTACAGCATCCAACTCTTTTTCTAGTTGTAAAAATTTAGCCTCGTATTCGGCCATTTGCTGCCCCATCAAAATATTGCGAATGGTGGATATTTCGCTCATTGGAGCAGTCTGGTTGTTTTCGTTTTTTCCAGCCATAAATTAATCAGATTGATCAAAGGTTAATGCACTGAGTCGCGCTGCCAAATTTGCACAAAAAATGAAGTTAAAACAAGTTTTGCATTTTCAGGCGCCGCTTTTGGGCGAAAATGCCGCTTCTATCACAGCCACGACCTGTTCATACACCGGGGGGTTAGCGGCTACCAATTCTTCGCCGAATAGAAAATCGCTTCCCCGCCGGAAATCGCTGACCACGCCACCCGCCTCTTGCACGATGAGTGCACCCGCCGCCACATCCCACGCGCTGGGCCTGC
>CAZPHZ010000411.1:0-2739 GCA_964586035.1 uncultured Saprospiraceae bacterium | reverse complement strand
AGTGTCGAGCCACGACAGACACTGGCCCACCACGTGTTTTTTCCAGGTGTTGGGGTCGTGATGGGGTTGGCCGTCGAGGCGGCCGTTTTCGATCCAGTCGCGCAGCCATTCGCCGTGCTTGTCGAGCCTGAAATACCAGTGTTTGGTGGTTTTGAGGGTGGGCGGTTTACCACTGAGGGTAGACCGGGGGGCGATGAGTTCGGTGGGTGAAAGCGAGGAGCCACATTTTTCACATTGGTCGCCATAGGCTTCCTCGTGGCCGCATTTGGGGCAGGTGCCTGTGATGTACCGGTCGGCGAGAAACTGGTCGTATTCTTCGTCGTAATATTGTTCGGATACCTTTTCTTCTAATTCGCCGCCTTTTTCAAAGAGTTCTTTAAAAAAATCCTGTGCCGTTTCGTGATGAATTTGAGCGGAAGTACGGTCGTAGTGGTCGAATGAAATACCGAGTTTTTCAAAAGTGCTTTTATTGAGATGGTGGTATTTGTCGATGATTTCCGTGGGCGACACCCCTTCTTTTTTGGCCCGGATGGTAATTGCGGCGCCGTGTTCGTCCGAGCCGCAGATGAAAGCCACGTCGCAGCCGAGGCCCCGCAGGTAGCGCACGTAAATGTCGGCTGGCAGGTAAGCGCCCGATAGGTGGCCCAGGTGCAGAGCGCCGTTGGCATAGGGCAGGGCAGAGGTGATGAGAAACTTTTTGGATTTATCCATTATTGATAATAAAAATTTGAGGCGCAAATATACAAAAGCCGTAAGTGGGGAATTCGCCATTCAGTGCAATAAAGAACGATAAAGTTGTGGCTGCCGGGAGTTCATTCGCTTAATGGTAAATATTTTGCAAGTCACAAGATGGGGGAATTTCTATTTTTGCCCGAATCGTAACATCTTGCTTGCGCCAAAATCGCTCATATTCACATGTTTAGAAATGCACTTACATGGCTTTTTCTTTTCGCCAGTTTCCAGATTCTTGCACAGCAAGAGGGTACACCTCCTCCCATCTACATCATACCCGACGAATACGCACAGATACACCATGAGGGTGAGGAGGCGCTTCTCAAATTGAAATATGGTGAAGCTTTGCGCCTTTTCAAAAAGGTGCTTCGCAAATTTCCGGATTTCCCGCCTGCGTTGAGAAGCATGGGAGGCTGCTACCAAATGGATGGTGATTATGACAAAGCCCTGCAGTATTATGAAAAAACACTGGCACACAATCCCTGGTTTTCCCGGGCACTGTATTACGAATGTGGCAACATGGCGTACAAGACCGGTCAATACAAAAAGGCCCTGGCTTATTTTGAGGAATTCGACTCGTTAAAAACCTTGGATTTTCTTTCTTTCACTTACAATGGAGGGGCGGAGCGCAAGGTGGAGAAGGAATATTATGGAAAGATGCCTTCAAGTATAAGAGCCTGCCATGTGGCGCTCGACTCCATTCAGTTTCTCAACATTGTGGCAGTCCATAACCTCGGTTCCGGCATCAATACCCGCGCCGATGAGTATTTCCCATTTTTTTCCAACAATGGCTCGCAGATATATTACACATCGCGGAAAAATGACTTCTCTGATGAAAACCTATTCATGAGCACCCGTGCCGGTGATAAATGGGCGTCGGGTCATGTGGTACCGCTATTCAACACGGACGAGAATGAGGGTATGTCCACGATGGTGCGCGATGGACGGCGAATGTTTTTTACGGCATGCCAAAGGGAAGGCGTGGAAGGCCCCTGCGATATTTGGGAAGCGGAGGTTGATTCTTCGGGAGTTTTTGGGGCTCAATCCATTGAGGGCTTCGCCAATTCCGCAGCCTGGGAGTCTCAGGCCAGCATCAGTTGCGATGGCAGCCTCCTGTTTTTCGCCAGCGACCGTGAGGGTGGCGAAGGAGGTACTGACATTTGGATGACTATACGCGGAAAAGAAGACCGCTGGGGCGTACCTCAGAACCTCGGACCGGAAATCAACACCTCAGGCGACGAGGAGGCTCCATTCATCACCAACGACGGCAACGTATTGTATTTTTCCTCCACCGGCCATCTCGGCATGGGGGAGCAGGACATCTTTATGTCGCGCAAGAATGGCGATGGAGTATGGGGTCCTGCTGTGAACCTCGGGCCACCGGTGAATACTGCGTATCGAGAACTCGGGTTTTTTCTCTCTGCCGATGGCAAAACAGGGTTTTTCAGCTCCGACAGGAAGGGTGGTTTCGGGCGTATGGATATTTACAGTTTCTTGCTGCCAGAGGAGCTTTATGCCGCTGATGTTACTTATTTGGAGGGGTTTGTGCGCGACTCCCTGACAGGGGTGCCGGTGAAGGCAACAGTTCAGTTTGATGACAGGCCACCAGTGACGACCGGCGAGGATGGTCGCTTTTTCCTTTGCGTCCTTGCCCCGGAGACAGTCACAACTGAAATAGTTGCCCCTGGTTACCATTCCTTTAGAAAACAGTTTGAAATCCCCATATGGGATAACCATATTTTCTTTAAAATGGACCTCCTGCTCGACCCGCTTTTCCGGTTGCCGGTTTATCATCGTCAATTGGCAGAGGAGCCGGGAGCACTGCCTGACATTCCCTATGATGGTGAAGTAAGGCACGAGGTTTTGTTCGATTTTGACAAAGCCGAATTAAAACCCGGAATGGTGGATGGTATCGTTCAATTTTTAGATGAGTCACTCGAAAGCAAAACCATACGGAATGTGGAAGTCATCGGCTTTGCTGACGACATCGGCGCCGATGCATACAAC
>CAZPHZ010000410.1:0-2742 GCA_964586035.1 uncultured Saprospiraceae bacterium | reverse complement strand
TTAAGATAGTGGCCCAAAGCTTATTTTTCAAACATAGGAACTCAACCCTCTCAACTCTCTCAACCTCCTCAACTCCCTCAACCCCTCAACCTCCCGAAGTCATCTTGCAGACGCACGATGTCGTCTTCATCGGAGGGGTGGGTGGCGTCCGTATGTTGCCAGATTTCGGCGACGACGCTCCAATTTCCCAGCCCCACCAAACGGTGACGCTCACCTTGTTGGAGGCGCACCAATTCGCCGGGTGCGAGTTCCTGCACCAGCCCTTCTTCATCTGTCAGGCTTTTTATAACGCCTGCCTCACCGGCAACGAGGCGCCAGAGTTCGGCGCGGCGGTGATGGTATTGCCAGCTCAGGCGCTTACCCGGAGCCACCATCAGAAATTTGGGGCTCAGTTTTTTTATTCCAGTAAAATCTTCCAATGACAAATCGGGAAAATAAGTCTCGATAAAAAGAGGCGATTGGGCTTCTTCAATTACGAAGAATCCGCCCCAGGGGCGGGCCTCGTCCCGGGTGACGATATTGAATCCTTGCCCTTCAAGTGTTTTGGCGGTTATTTTAAAAATAGTAGGGGTGTACATGGTAATAAATTTGTTGGAACAACTGCAAATAAAGCAAACCTGCCGCGGTGGTATTTCCCTTTGAAGGCGGTTTTTTATCAACGGGGTGTAAAAGAAGGTGGCGCCATTAAGATAAACCATCTTCTATAACTTTGCACAATGGCAGAATACCAGCCGCAGGATCGAAACCCACAGGGGTCCACGTGAGAATGCAGTCAGATTCGTGCCTTCTTCGGCGCGGGTCTTTTACATTTGCCCTCAAATAACTTCGCATGACCTACGACAACTTCACCCTCAAGGCACAGGATGCCATCATGAAAGCCCAGCAAATAGCTTCGGGCCTGAATCAGCAAAATGTAGGCATAGCCCATCTTTTGAAGGGCATCCTCGAAACCGACGAACACGTCGCCACTTTTTTATTGGAAAAATGCGGCGTGAGCATGGCGATGTTGCGCCGCCAGATTGAAGATACCATCGCCAAAACGCCTAAGGTCTCCGGCGCCGAAAAGCAATACCTCACCCCCGAAGCCAACAAGGCTTTGGCCCGCGCCAAAAAATTGCTGCCGGAATTTGGTGACCAATACATCAGCATCGAGCTGATAATTTTCGGCATCCTGCAGGGCAATGGCAAGAGCGCGCAAATATTAAAATCCATGGGGGCCACGGAAGAAGGCCTGCGCACTGCCATCATCGATTTGAGGAAGGGAGAAAAGGTGACAGAGCAAAGCAGCGACGAACAGTTCAATGCCCTGTCGAAATATGCCGTCAACCTCAATGCACAAGCCGAAAGCGGCAAACTCGACCCCATCGTCGGCCGCGACGACGAGATACGCCGCGTGCTTCACATCCTTTCCCGCCGCAAGAAAAACAACCCCATCCTTGTCGGTGAAGCCGGCGTGGGCAAGACCGCCATCGTGGAGGGCATTGCCTGGCGCATCGTCAAACAGGATGTGCCCGAAGGGCTGCGCACCAAACAGATTTACACCCTCGACATTGCGGCTCTCATCGCCGGCGCAAAATACAAAGGCGAATTCGAAGAGCGACTCAAAGCGGTCATCAAGCAGGTACAGCACTCCAATGGCGAAATCATTCTGTTTATTGATGAAATCCATACGCTCGTAGGTGCAGGTGGTGGCAATGGCGCAATGGATGCCGCCAACATTCTCAAACCAGCCCTTGCCCGCGGCGAGTTGCACACCATCGGTGCCACTACGCTCGACGAATACCAGAAGCATTTTGAAAAAGACCAGGCCTTAGTGCGCCGGTTCCAGAAAGTGCTCATTGAGGAACCAAGTGTGGAGGAGACCATCTCCATCCTCCGGGGGTTGCAAGAAAAATATGAGATGTACCATAAAATAGACATCCGCGACGATGCCCTCATGGCTGCCGCCGAATTGTCGCACCGCTACATCTCCGACCGTGCATTGCCCGACAAAGCCATCGACCTCATCGATGAGGCTGCCGCCAAAATGCGCCTCGAATTGGACAGCGTGCCCGAAATAGTAGATGAGTGGAACCGCAAAGTGCGCCAGCTCGAAATCGAGCGGGAAGCCCTCAAACGGGAAGGTGCCGATGCCAAAGTGCAGGCCATCAGCAGCCGCATCGCCAACGCCCGTGAAAAACGGGACAGTGTGCGCGCCGCCTGGAAGAATGAAAAGGAAATCGTCGACAACATTCAAAATATCAAAAAGGAAATTGAAGGGTTAGAGATGAAGGCCGAAAAAGCAGAGCGCAACAGCGAGTTAGAATCCGTCGCTAAAATACGTTATGGCGACCTGCCCGAATTGAAGAAAAAACTGAAAGAAGCAGAGAAAAAGTTGAACAAACTGCCAGAAGAAAGCCGCTTCACCAACGAAGAAGTCACCGCCGATGACATAGCGGCCATCGTGGCCCGGTGGACCGGTATCCCCGTCAACCGTATGATGCAGAGCGAAAAAGAGAAGCTGATGCACCTCGAGACCGAGTTGCACAAACGCCTCATCGGCCAGGAGCAGGCCGTGAATGCTGTCTCCGACGCTGTGCGCCGCAGCCGTGCGGGCTTGCAGGATGAAAACCGGCCCATCGGATCGTTCATATTCTTAGGCCCTACAGGGGGAGGGAAAACCGAGCTGGCCAAAGCGCTCGTCGAGGCGCTCGTCAACGACGGACAACGCATCATCCGCATCGACATGAGAGAGGTTCGTCG
>CAZPHZ010000409.1:0-2745 GCA_964586035.1 uncultured Saprospiraceae bacterium | reverse complement strand
CCTATCATCAGCGGGATGAACCCGGCACGCAACCTGCCGTCGCCGTGTTCGCCGCTCAGCGAGCCGCGGTATTTTTTCACCAGTTGGGCAACCTCGCGCGTCAGGATCTGGAATTGTGCCACGTCCTCCGGCTTTTTCAGGTCGAGGATGGGTCGCAGGTGAATTTCGCCCGCCCCGGCGTGGGCGTAATACACCGCCCGCTGCCCATGGCGCTTCATCATCGCCGTAAACTCGCCGATGTAGGCAGGCAGGTCGGCGATGGCCACGGCGGTGTCCTCGATGCAGGCCACGGCTTTGGCATCGCCGGGGAGGTTGGCCAACAGGCCGAGACCCGCTTTGCGCAGCTCCCAGACGCTATTGGTTTTGGGTGAAAATATTTTGGGGAAAGCGTAGCCAAAGCCCGCCGCCCGAAGGCCGGCGATGAGGCGGTCTGCTGTTTCTTCCGCACTCCCTCCCCTGAGTTCAATCATCAAAACGGCAGCGGGGTCGCCCTCGATGAAAAAGCGGTTGCGCCGCTGGGCGATGTTTTCTTTGGTGCAGTCGAGCACCACCTTGTCCATCAGTTCGCAGGCATCGGGGCGGTGCTCCATCACCTGCACCACGGCCTGCATCGCACTCTCGATGTCGTGAAAATGAGGACATACGACGAGGTGGTCTTTCGGGGGCAGGGGCACTAAGCCCAGCTTTATTTCGGTGACAAATGCCAGCGTACCCTCCGACCCGGCCAGTAGGGTGCAAAAATTGAAAGGTTTTCCGCCTTCGGCAAAAGGGCAGGCATCGAGCAAAAGGTCTACGGCATAGCCCGTGTTGCGGCGGTGGATGGCCGGGAGCGGGTACTGCTCTTTGATTTCCGCCTGCTGTTTTTTATCCGCTAAGGCCTCATTTATTTGACGGTAGAGCTGCCCTTCGAGGTTATCCAACTTCAGTTTTTTCTGAAAATCATCCGGGGTCAATGCTTTGAAAACAGCCGTAGAGCCGTCGCTCAGCACAGCGCTGACCTCCAACAGATGGTCGCGGGTGGAGCCGTACACGATGGAAGAGCTTCCGCAGGAATTGTTGCCCACCATGCCGCCCACCATGCAGCGGTTGGCAGTGGAGGTATTCGGCCCGAAATGCAGCCCGAATGGCGCCAGGTGGCGGTTGAGTTCGTCGCGGATGACGCCGGGTTGCAGCCGCACCCACCGCTCCTTTTCATTCACCTCCAGAATGGCCGTCATGTGCTGCGATACGTCCACCACCAATCCCCGGCCCACACACTGCCCGGCCAGCGAGGTGCCCGCCGCCCGCGGGATGAGGGGCACCCCGCGCTCCGCCGCAAAAGCGACGACGGCCCGCACATCGGCCGCATCTTTAGGATACACCACGCCCATCGGCCACTCGCGGTACACTGAGGCATCGGTGGCGTACAGCGCCCGCATCAGGTCGCCGGAGTAGATCTCGCCGGAAATGCGCCCGGCAAGGCTTTCAAGCATGGCAAGGTTTATTTTTTCCAATTGAAGAAAATGCTGTAAAAAAACGGAAAGGCATCATCCTCTCACTCTCTCTCACTCTCTCACTCTGCCCGCTCAAAGATACAGTTTCTTTATCCGACGCGTGGGGCCGGGGCAAATGGCGTTGTGGCAGTTCATGCAGGCGTTGACCATGCCGGTGTAATGCAATTCCACATCGCCGCCGGAAGCAGCCTTCAGGGCCTCCACAGCCTGCACATAAGCAGCGGCAAAAGTTTTGAATTCGGGCGTACCGGCCTTGCCGGGCACGGTCGCTTTGGCGGTGTGTATTTTTTCAAACTCGACCAACACTTTGGGCACCTCTCCTTTTTGGATGGCTTCTTTCACTTTCACTCCGTCGTCGAACATGGAGCGCATGAGCAGGGCCAGTTCGCTGTCGCCGTTGGGGTTAAGCGGTTTGGACGCTTCGGCATCGGCGCTGCAGGAAATGGCGTAAACGACTGCCGCCATCAAAATAAGGACAATTAGTTTTTTCATTTTTAACAGTTTATGGTTGAATTATTTGGCATTAAAAACTTCATTGTTTGGATTTATTTTTTTTCACCTGGCGGCCATTGTACTCAATGTAGCGGCGGCCTTTTTGTTTGTACCTGTCGTCCACTTTGTAAAGGGTTTTCACAAAAAACCAGTCGGCTTCGGCCCGTTCCGGTGTCAGGGTAAGGGTCATGTAACCGTGGTGGTTGAGGTCGAGGAAGCGCAGGTGGGGGTTGTTTTTCTTTTTACAAAAGCGGCGTTTGGCCTCCCAGGTGACGAACTTCGGCACCACTTCGTCGAAGTTGAACGACGACACACTTGGCGTAACGAACTCCGCTCCGACGACGCCCATGCCCGTTTTGCGGTCGTACTTCGAGGGGTCGAGGGGGTCGCCGGTCAATTCAAAGGCCCAAGATGTGTGCACATCACCCGTAACGACAATGATATTTCTCAGGTTGTTTTCGTAAAAAAAGTTGAAAATATGGCTCCGCTCGGCGGGGTACCCATCCCAGCGGTCCATGCGAACGGAAGGCCTGCGGTCGAAGACCTTGCTGTCGTTGAGTGGTGAAAAAACGACCTGGTTGCCCATGATTTTCCAGCGGGCGGTGGAGTTTTTCATGCCGTCGAGGAGCCACTGCGTTTGCTGCTCGCCCAACATATGGCGCTCCGGCGAGGACAGTTCCGGGTCGTCGATGCCACGGGCCTGCGGGCTGCGCCCCGTCAGCCTGCCATCGAGGATCCACAACTCGGCGCGGTCGCCATC
>CAZPHZ010000408.1:0-2754 GCA_964586035.1 uncultured Saprospiraceae bacterium | reverse complement strand
CGAACATGTGGATGCAGCCTATCATGCCGCACAGGAGGCCATGGTCTTGCTGAAAAACGACGGGGTGTTGCCGCTCTCCAAAACGTCAAAAGTACTCGTAACGGGGCCTGCGGCCAATTCGATACTCGACCTGAACGGAGGCTGGTCGCGCACCTGGCAGGGCAACTCACCCCAATGGCACGAAACCAACAAAAAAACCATCCTCGATGCCGTGAGGGATAAAATAGGTGCAGAAAATGTGACCTATGCCGAAGGAGCCACATTTGACGAAATAAAAGACCTTTACAAAGTCGTTTCCTCCACAAAAGAAGTGGATGCCGCCATCGTTTGCATTGGCGAAACACCATATTGCGAAACGCCCGGCAATATCAACGATCTCGCCCTCCCTCAGGCCCAATTAGACTTGGTTACTTCCATTGCCAATACCGGCACAACGGTTATCCTCGTGTTGGTGGAAGGCCGCCCGCGCATCATTCGGAAAATAGAACCACTGGCGAGGGGTGTCGTTGGGGCTTTCCTGCCCGGCAATGAAGGCGGCCGTGCCATCGCCGATGTGCTTTTCGGCGATTATAACCCCAACGGTAAACTGCCTTTTACCTATCCGCGCTTTGCCCACAGCCTGCTTCCCTACGATTACAAAGCCACCGACCTGAACTCCGGCACCAGCCAACCCGGTTTTAATCCGCAATGGACGTTTGGGGACGGGTTGAGTTATACCACATTCGCTTACAGCGACCTGAAACTGAGCGCCGGCGAATTGAGCCTTTCCGGCGATGAAACCCTGACGGTGGGTGTCACCGTGACAAATACCGGTAAGCGCGAAGGCAAAGAAGTGGTGCAATTGTACGCGTCGGATAAAGTGGCGAGTATTACCCCATCTGTCAGGCGCCTCAGGGCATTTGAAAAGGTAAGCCTGGCACCTGGAGAGAGCAAAACAGTCTCTTTCAAGCTCACTCCCCGCGACCTCGCTTTTGTCGGCATCGACAACAAATGGGTGACGGAACCGGGAGATTTCGAGATTTCGGTTGGCGGGCTGAAAACCGGGTTTATTTATTCGGAATAAAAAAGGAACAGGCCAGCAGTGGGGGACTGCGACCGGTTTGTTTTTGTTATTGTTTTAATCAACTAAGTACCCAGACAAATTTTTCGAGCGAAAGCGAGAAAATAACCCATTTTACGTCAGATAGTTATAGGTTGCACATTGGGGTATATTATTGTCCAAATACCTATGAATAATTGGGACCATGGGGAGGTCGGGACGTTTGTGCCAATAGTAAATACAGGCGATTGAGTGTGTAATTAGCAGCACTCTTTGCATCACAGTTCATTTTCTTTTCTACCTGCACTAAATGCATATATAATAAAACTACCGAATATTAAACAGACTAAACCACCTATGCGTCCATAGGATTTGAATATAGACATTATCGAAGATATGAAATCTGTAAAACCCTCATGACCAATGAAAATAAAAACGATTGCGGCAATAAGCGCCATAGAACCTAACACTTTAATTGTGATAGGGAATTTTGATTCATTGGCGGAAATAAGGAACAATATGCCAATAACCAGCCTGCCTATTATCGCAGCCAAATAGAGCGATGATTTTTCTAAATTACCTTCTATTAAACCGGCAACTATTTCCGGATTAATTAGCCAATAGATACCTGACACCATAAGTAGAATTCCCAGAAGAATAATGAATAGTTTCATGATTGTGATGTTTGTTATTTAGAAGCTTCTTCAGCTTTTGCAAGTGTTGTGCACAGACGTACCTGCAACAAGACAATTCTCACTCACTCACCCCAGTCCTTTCAAATCCATTAATTCCAATGGGCAATCAACCGCCGGTCATACATACGGCGTAGTGCTTTACAAAAGGAACAACTTAGAAGATTTATCCTTTTAGTTTTTTTCAAATTGCTGAATTTTATGGCTCCCAAGCCGGCAACCGGCTATTTTCCCGTTAGTTTCGATGAATGTGTCTAAGGTCAATTCGCCCGTGCTGCATGATTGAACGGGGAAGAATTTGTTGAGGCAGAGCCTCTTGCCTTTTTGTTCCAATTCGAATGCGAAAATGCGGGGGCCTTCGGCTTCGCTGGCGATGAGGTAATATGCCAGTTCCGTTTTTGCGAGTTTCATTTTGCGAAAGGTCGTGGGTTCACCGAAGTTTTGGTAAAACTTGGTCAGGTCAGTGGTATTGAGGAAGAGGGCTGTCGGCCGGTTGGTTTTGGCCACTTTGAGCGAGGACGGCAGCTTTTGCGCCAGCACAGTGGCATGCCCGAAAAGTAGCATGGCTGCGAATAAAACCGATTTGAGAAGTATATTTTTCATGATTCGGGAATTTGAAATAATCGTACGAATTTCCCAACCATCCAACACCCTTCCATTCACACCCTTTCGATAATTGTGGCAATGCCCATGCCGCCGCCGACACAGAGGGTGACGAGGCCGGTGTGGAGGTCGCGCCGCTCCAATTCGTCGAGCAGGGTGCCGAGCAGCATGGCACCTGTAGCCCCCAGCGGGTGGCCCATGGCGATGGCCCCGCCGTTGACGTTGAGCAGGGCGGGGTCGAGGTTCATTTCACGCTGAAATTTTAAGACGGGGGAAGAGAAGGCCTCGTTCATTTCCCAAAGGCCGATGTCCCCGGCATTCATTCCGGCGCGTACGAGGGCTTTGCGGGAAGCAGGGGCAGGGCCGGTGAGCATGATTGTGGGTTGCAAGCTGACGGTATGCCCCGCCACCACGGCATTG
>CAZPHZ010000407.1:0-2774 GCA_964586035.1 uncultured Saprospiraceae bacterium | reverse complement strand
GGGTGACCAAAAAGTAAATATCGATGTACTTGGCTTCATGCCCAACCCAAAGGAAATGATGGTGGAAGACGAGGATGGGGTGCCCGTGATAAAAATTGTAATCGCCGGGGCAAATGGCCGGGAGGAGTATTTTTTAAAACAGGGCGACCGAAATCGCATTCGGGGCACTTTGTTTAATTTCAGCTCGTCCGACGATCCGGCCGCTTTCAATATCATCTACAAAAACGACAGTTTGTACTTTAAGGCTCCCACAATATTTAACCAAATGCGAATGGCTACCCGGCAAAAGGATACCATTGCCGCAGGCACAGTCAGTCCGCTCTTTTTGCGCAGCATGTATTCCAGCGGGTCGCATAATTTTGTATTTGGCGACTTCTCACAGCATGCCCGCGTTCAAATAATTTCTTCCTCACAGAAAATGGCCAGCAACGGGACCGGTGCCATAAAAGTGAGAGTAAGTTCCAACGGGGAAGCGCAGGAAACCCTGGTTTACGGAAGTAAAAGCATCGAGGGCACCCCATCTGTTCTCGCATTGGCCAATGCCAGTTTTGCGGTTTCGTATGGTGCCAAAAGAGTTTTTCTCCCTTTCAGTATTAAACTACACGACTTTATCATGGAGCGCTACCCCGGCACTGATAATGCCTCTTCTTATGCCAGCGAAGTCACGTTGGTCGATCCTGCCAACAACGTAAACCGAGACCAACGGATATACATGAACCACATCCTGAATTACAGTGGCTACCGGTTTTTTCAGTCTTCGTTCGACCAGGATGAATTGGGGAGTTATCTCAGTGTCAATCACGATGCATGGGGCACCTGGATTTCCTATATTGGATACATCTTATTAACCTTGGGAATGATATTTACACTTTTAAGCAAGAAAAGCCGCTTCCAGCAATTGGGTCAAAACATCAAAAGAATGAGACAGGCCCAAAAATTAATGGCAACATTTTTCATCGGCATATTTTTGTCACTTTCATCTACCGGAATTTGTGCACCTCCCTCCTCAATATCACTGAAAGTGGCCAGCACGGAGCATGCTAAATTGTTTGGGTCCCTGATGATTCAAGACTACAAGGGAAGGTTGAAACCCATGGACACCTACACTAACGAAGTGCTCCGGAAATTGTCTCGGAAAACGACTCTTTATGGGATGAATGCCGAACAAGTGATACTTGGTATGGCTGCTTTTCCGAGGGATTGGTACGATGTGCCCCTCATCAAAACCGGCAAGCACGAAGAAATTAAAAAGATACTGCAAGTCGATGCGCCGCTTGCTGCTTATAGCGATTTTTTCAACGAGAAGGGAGAATACAAATTTAGGGACCAGATGAGAGCGGCTTATAACACACCAAAGCGCGATCTCGGCGTTTTTGAAAAAGAGCTGTTAAAACTCGATGAGCGCATAAATATTTGCAGCATGATATTCTCCGGAGCCTTCATGCGGACATTTCCAATTCCTGACGACGAAACTTACCAGTGGATATCGCCGGCAGATTTGAACCATCAGCAAAATCTTAAAACCAGCGTTCCTTTTGTTGAGAACTTCTACATGGCTTACCTGCCTGCCTTGCAAAATGCAATTGCCTCCAACGATTGGAGTGCTGCCGACGAGCTCATCGCCCAATTAGACCAATACCAGCATGAATATGGCGGTGAAATACTCCCCAGCCAAACGAAGCTCAATGCCGAACTTTTGCTCAACAAACTCAATATCTTCAACCGTCTCATACTGGTATATGCCCTATTGGGCCTGGCCTTTCTGGGTTTGTTATTCACTTCGGTTTTTAAACCAAGACTAAATTTGGCCATGCCTCATAAAATTGCGCTCGGCGCTCTGGCCGCCGGGTTTCTTTTTCACACCGTCGGGTTGGGGCTTAGATGGTATATTTCCGGTAGAGCCCCCTGGAGCAACGGCTATGAATCTATGATTTACATAGGTTGGACTACCCTCCTCGCAGGTCTCCTTTTTTCCAGAAAATCACTGGGAGGCCTTACAGCCACCAGCATTCTGGCGGCCACCATACTCGGTGTAGCCGGTATGAGCTGGCTGGACCCGGAAATCACGCCTCTTGTGCCGGTTCTAAAATCCTATTGGCTCACCATCCACGTGTCGTTGGAAGCTGGGAGCTATGGATTTCTAATGCTGGGAGCAATAATTGGCGTGCTCAATCTAATTTTCATGGTGGTGTCTACGCCAAAAAATTCCGCCAATACTTATCGCATCATCAAAGAGATGACCCTCATCAGTGAAATGACCTTGATTGGTGGCCTCTTTATGGTTAGCATTGGCACCTACCTCGGTGGCGTTTGGGCCAATGAATCATGGGGACGATACTGGGGCTGGGACGCTAAAGAGACCTGGGCTTTGGTCACCATTCTTGTTTATTCCTTCATCTTACACATGCGGTTCATCCCGGGATTAAGGGGCCATTATGCCTTCAACGTCGCCTCACTTTTCGGATGGGCTACCGTCCTTATGACTTATTTCGGAGTCAATTATTATCTGTCGGGACTGCACTCATACGCAGCTGGTGACCCTGTTCCGGTACCCACATTCGTATATTATGCAGTGGCCATACTTACGGCATTGAGTTTGGCGGCCTATTGGAAACACCGCAATTACCTCAAGCATGGCAAAAAATCCTAACTATGGGTTGCCAATACCAATGGGGCAAAGATTAAACTGAACGACAGTTCAAATCATTAGCTCAAAAAAAACGGCCGGGCATCACTGCCCGGCCGCTTTATTTTGGCCTCTTAATCCAAAGTAT
>CAZPHZ010000406.1:0-2791 GCA_964586035.1 uncultured Saprospiraceae bacterium | reverse complement strand
GCGTACAGCTCAGCCGCGATGTGCCGCTCATTACCAACGTCAGTGTGTTGGAAACGGCTGCTGCAGATGGCCGGATAGAGTTGCGCTGGGTGAAACCTCTGTCCCAAGACCTCGACACGCTGCTGAATCCCGGTCCTTACCGCTTGGAATTGCTGCGTGCCGATGGCTTTGCCAATTCCGGTTTCACTGAAATCGCCTCGTTCTCCAGCCCCACTTTCTGGCAACTTTCCGATGCACCATATTTCGACCAGGTGCCGGCGTTGAACACACACGACAGCCCCTATACCTACCAGATTGCTTTTTACGTAAATGGAGAGCCCGAACCGCTCGGCTACGCCGCCCACGCTTCATCGGTATTTTTGGAAATAGAGCCTACCGACAATCAGAATAACCTCTCCTGGCGCTTCGATGTGCCATGGGTGAACTCCAAATACACCGTCTTCCGTTACAATGGCCTCGATTGGGATTCCATCGCCGTGGTGCAGGATACTTTTTACGCGGACAAAGGCCTGCTCAATGGCCGGGAATACTGTTATTACGTTCGGGCCGAAGGCTCTTACGGCATCGAGGGGGTGCCCTCGCCGCTTATCAATCTGAGCCAGGAAGCCTGCGCCGTGCCGGTGGACAATGTACCACCCTGCCCGCCTGAACTGACAGTGCGCAACATTTGCAGCGAAAACATCAACTGCCAGGAAAATGAGGTGCTTAACAACCGCCTGAGTTGGCTGAACCCCATGAGTATCTGTGCCGAAACGGACGATGTGGTGTCGTATAATATTTATTACGCCGCCATCGAAGGCGATGATTTTACGCTCATCGCATCCATCGACGATTCTGGCGACACCACTTTTCTCCACGAACCTGAGCGCGGCATTGCGGGGTGTTATGCCGTCACGGCGCTCGATACTTTCCTCAATGAAAGTGTTTTCAGCAACATCATCTGCGTGGATAATTGTCCCAACTTCGAACTACCGAATGCCTTTACACCAAACGGCGATGGAGCCAATGACTTTTACATTCCCTATCCCTATTGTTTTATTGAAAGCATCGAATTGCTCGTGTTCAACCGCTGGGGACAGCTCGTTTTTGAAACAAAAGACCCCAACATCAACTGGAGTGGTCAAAATTTAAAAGGCAAAGACCTGCCTTCCGGCACTTATTTTTATACTTGCAAAGTTTATGAACAACGGGTCACCGGCACCGAACTGGCGCCCGAAATCCTCAGAGGCTACATTGACCTTATCCGTTAATGCTAATTCAGAATGCAGAATTGAGAATTCAGAATGATGAATCTCCCGGATTTCATTCACTCATTCATTAAAAAACCGTGTCGAAAGCCAACATTCTCATCATTGACGACGAAAACGACATTCGCAACCTGCTCAGCCGCATCATCCGGTTGGAGGGGTACGAGGTATATCAGGCAGAGAATGGAAAAAAAGGCCTGAAGGCATTGGCGAATGAAAAAATTCATGCCGTCATCTGCGACGTGAAGCTACCCGACGCCAACGGCGTGGAGTTGGTGCCCAAAATCAAAGAAATCAGCCCACAGAGCGAGGTCATCCTCCTCACCGCTTTCGGCACCATCCCCGACAGTGTCACTGCCATCAAAAGCGGGGCTTTCGACTACATCACCAAAGGCGACGACAACGCCAAAATCATCCCCCTCGTAAACAAGGCGGTGGACAAGGCCCTGCTGCAGTTCCGGGTGCAGGAGCTGGAAGCGCAGGTCGGCGAGCGGTACAACTTCGACCAGATAGTCGGCAAATCAAAGCCCATGCTGCAGGCCGTTGACCTGGCCAAAAAAGTGGCGGCCACCGACACCACCGTCCTGCTTACCGGCGCCACCGGTACCGGCAAAGAGGTTTTTGCGCAAGCCATCCATTACGAGAGCAACCGCAAGTCGAAGCCGTTCATCGCCATCAATTGCAGTGCATTGGGGAAAGACCTCTTGGAAAGCGAGATGTTCGGCCACAAGGCCGGCTCGTTTACAGGAGCTACGCGCGACAAAGTGGGGCTGTTCGAAGAAGCTGGCGATGGCACCATTTTTTTAGATGAAATAGGGGAGATGGACCTCATCCTGCAAGCCAAGCTGCTGCGGGTGCTCGAAACCGGCACCTTCCTCAAAGTCGGCGACACGAAAGAGACTAAGGCAGATGTGCGCGTCATCGCCGCCACCAACCGCAACCTGCAAAAGGAGAGCGAAACTGGCGCCTTCCGCCTCGACCTCTACTACCGCCTCTCCGTGTTCAGCATACGCCTGCCGTCGCTGGCTGAGCGCAAAACGGACATCCCGCTGTTGGCAGACCATTTTATCCAAATGTTCACCGCCCGCATGAACCGCAAGCCGTTGAGCATGGACCCACCGTTCCTGAAGGCCCTCACCAACCACCCCTGGAAAGGCAACATCCGCGAACTGAAGAACGTCATCGAGCGGGCTGTCATCCTCGCCTCCGGCGACGAACTGACGATGGACTGCCTGCCCTTCGACTTCGTCTATACCGAATCCGGCGACCCCGCCGACAGCCTCAAATTGGGCGAAATGGAAAAGCTCCACATCCGCAAAGTGATGGCCTACACCAAAGGCAACAAAACCCGCAGCGCCGCACTACTCGGCATCGGTCTGGCCACCCTGTACCGGAAAATAGACGAGTACGGGTTGTGAGGGGGGGGCAGTCAACGTGAATGAGGAGGGGAGGGATGTTAACCAGTGTGAAAAACTTAGTTATTACTGACTTTGAACCCTGACCCCTTACAATTCCCTTTGTAAAATGGAGATAAAAACTGACTT
>CAZPHZ010000405.1:0-2809 GCA_964586035.1 uncultured Saprospiraceae bacterium | reverse complement strand
TTGAAAAGGCTCCGCCGAGCGCATTCAGTGTGTCCTGAATACAATTCAAAATGTCGAAAGTCAATCGCTCCTGCACCTGAAGGCGACGGGCAAACACCTCCACCACACGGGGAATCTTGCTCAGACCCACTATGTGGCCATTCGGGATATAAGCCACATGGGCCTTGCCCAAAAAAGGCAACATATGATGCTCGCAAAGAGAGTAAATCTCGATGTCTTTCACAAGCACCATCTCGCTGTATTCTTCTTTGAACATCGCCGAACGCAGTATCCCTTGCGCATCCATGCCGTAGCCCTGGGTGAGAAATTGCATCGCCTTGGCTGCCCTTTGGGGGGTTTTCATCAAGCCTTCCCTGGAGGCATCCTCCCCCAATTCTTCTAAAATGGAGCGGTAGCCCTGGGTGAGACTCTCCGTCATTTCGGCATTGTATTTATCTTTTCTGGAGTAGGTCATGTCCTGCGTTTTCAAGATTGTAGATTTTTTTAGACTTTGGATACTATGATGGCAATAGACTTAAAAACATAGGCGATTCATCGGCATAGTTTTGAAACTACTTGTATTCGCTTTGAATAACGCAATCTATTGTCTCACGTCCAAAGTCCAATTCTTCATTGGTGAAGATAAGTGATAGACAGGTGACAAACACGAGGATGCACTTATTGTTGTCCACACTTTCCCACAATTATTATTCAAAATGGGCCTTCCCGGTCACGTGGTTGGCCATTGACATTTCGGGTTCCTCATTTATTCGCCGTAATATTCGGCGAAGATGTTTTCGGTTTCACAAAGCTTGATGCAGTGCAACTCACAACCCTCAATGTGAGGGTTCAATTGTTGCCAAAAGAAAATGGCCAGCATCTCGGTGGTGGGTTGCGCGTTTTCAGGAATGAAATCTACGTCGAGATTGAGGTTTGAATGGTCCACCTTCTCAATGATATTTTCTTTGATAATCCGGCTCAACCGCTTGACGTCCATTACAAAACCGGTCACCGGGTCGGGCGTACCTTTCACGGTGACGAAAAGTTCGTAATTATGCCCATGCCAGTTGCGATTGGCACATTTACCGAACATGGCGAGGTTCTCCTCCTCACTCCACGCTTCCACCCAAAGTTTATGGGCAGCATTGAATCTTTCTCTTCTCGTCAGGTAAACCATTTTTTCAGTCTTCAGTCCGGCAGTCTTCAGTCTTCAGCCGGCCTGCCAAGTGAATATCTGACAGCTATGAAAACTACCTATTGAAATAAAGGCGCAAAGGTACGAAAAAGGGTTTTCCCACTCTCCTCCCTTTTTCAGAACTTCGCTGCCCGGCAAAGGAAAGAATGAGTGAATGAGTCTAAGATTTTGATGATATTATGAGTGAATCTCCGTTAAACATCGCCGTCATCATTCCTGCCTTCAACGAGGAAAACTCCATCGGGCTGGTGCTCGACGACATCCCTGAATTAGTTCGGGAGGCCGTCGTTTGCAACAACGGCAGCCGCGACCGCACGGCGGAGGTGGCCCGTGCGCATGGTGCCACTGTGGTGGACCAACCCTTGCCCGGCTACGGCAACGCCTGTCTCAGGGGCATTGAATACCTGCGCCAAAAGCCGGAAATCGAGCAGCCTGACATCGTCGTTTTTCTCGATGGCGATTACTCCGACCACCCGGAGGAGATGCCCCGGGTTTTGCGGCCCATTCTGGAAGACGGGTGCGAAATGGTCATCGGCTCCCGCGCCCTCGGAAACCTGGAACAGGGGGCCATGCAGCCCGCACAAATATTCGGCAACTGGCTCTCTACCAACCTCATCCGCCTGTTTTTCCGCTACCATTTCACCGACCTCGGCCCGTTCCGGGCCATCAAATGGGATAAACTGCTCGCCCTGAATATGGAAGATAAAAACTACGGCTGGACGGTGGAAATGCAGGTGAAAGCCGCCAAAATGAAACTGAAATGCACGGAAGTTCCCGTCAATTACCGGCGCCGTATCGGGGTCTCTAAAATTTCCGGCACCCTCAAAGGCAGCCTCCTCGCAGGACATAAGATTCTGTGGACGATTTTTAAGAGTATCTGAGGGAGGAAAGTTGAGGACCAAGTTTACACTTCGCCAACAACCCGGCGACAAATGCATTAATCCCATCCCTCACTCTTCAAAAATTTCAACTTTTAAATCATCCATGTAGAGTGAAACGAGGTTCCTCGGATTCAGCAACTGTATTTCGAGATGGTCGAAAGGCTTAACTGGCGGCCGGATGTCCATCCATGCCTCGTGCCAATGGTCTCGTTGCAGCACATGGCCGGGGCGCATAATGCGCTTTTTCACGAGGTGGCCATCTTTCATAAAAAAGGCGGCCATTTGCGGCATCCACCACATTTCTAACTCCCGCCGGGGGGTGTAAAACCAGGCGCTGATGTGCAGCCATTTCCCGCTCGTCATGGCCGGTGACAGAGGTATTTTTATGGGTGGAGATTTCAGCTGCAACTCATCCACGAAAGTGCTGAAAGTGCCGGAACGGGCGTAATTACTGCTCCGTCCGGGTGCACCGGGAGGCCGCTCAAAGTCATCGGAATAGACAGTCACGCTGTTTTTTTTCGTGCCCGAAAATCCCTCCTTCACATCGAGCAGCAGCCGGTCGTAGGGATTGTTTTCGACCTTTGCAAAAATGCGCCAGTAGTAAGCCCGGTTCATCATCTCTGCCTCAAAAGGGCCCCAGTGGGCCTGGTAAGTTTGAAAAAGATTGAGTACGGTGCAAAAAGTGAGCAAGGTTCCGGTTACCCAACGCGTCCATTGCTTTTTCAGGCTCCAGGCCACGAAGGCCGCCAACGGA
>CAZPHZ010000404.1:0-2836 GCA_964586035.1 uncultured Saprospiraceae bacterium | reverse complement strand
CTCCACATGCGCCTCATACAAGCCCATGCGGTCCACGAAGAGGCGCCCATTCCAGGTAACTTTTCCGTCGCTGTAAAATTTCACCTGGTACACAGGGCATTTGCCGTAACAGGCCGTTTTTTCATACGCGGCCACCATGTATGCTTCCTCTTTCTGTGGTTCGTCTGAGTCTGGGGTGCCGGTAGTTTCAATCACTTCCACTTCTTCGGTCTGCACATTATGGGCAGTTTTCGGGCAACAAGCGCCGAGGGTGAGGGCCATCAGTGAGAAAAATAGAAGGTTTTTCATGGCTATTATTTTTCGTGTAAAAAGTATCAACGTTTCTTGCCTTTTCCTTTAGAGGCAGCCTCGCGTTGTGCAGCAATGGACTTCTGCTGTTTCATGGCATCTTCGAGCCGGGATTGAAATCCACCTTTCTTTTTGGGTTTCTTCCGGAAGGCATCCATTTCCGCTTTTATTTTATCTGTATCGATGAGGTAATTCTTGGTAATTACGGTTTGGCCAATGTTGAACAAGTTGCTGAACACGAGGTAACAGGTAAGCCCCGATGCGAAGTTGTTGAAGAAAAACAGAAAGAACACCGGCATCAGAAACTGCATATACTTCATCATTTTGGCGTTGGCACCACCCATACTGCTCATGTCCATCACCTTCATGTTGTAATAGGTGTACACCAGCGTGGAAATCACCCAAAGCAAAGTGAACAAACTGACGTGCTGGCCATAAAACGGCAAAGCTGTGGGAAGCCAGAATGCAACGTCGTAGCTCGACAAGTCTGTAGCCCAAAGAAAGCTCACTTGGCGGAATTCAATGCTCGCCGGGAAAAACCGGTACAACGCAAACCAAACCGGCATCTGTATAACCACCGGCAGGCAACCCCCCAATGGGTTCACGCCATATTCCCGGTAGAGCTTCATGGTCTCCATTTGAATCTGAGACTGGTCGTCTTTGAGCTTTTCTTTCAACGATGCAAGACGGGGCTTCAATGCCGCCATTTTTGACTGCGAATAAAGCATCTTGTAGGTCAAGGGATACAGCACCAATTTGACCAATATGGTGAGCAACAGAATCACGATTCCTTTTGACCCAATGAAGGAAGACAGGAAGTTGAATAGGGGGCGGATGACCCATCTGTTTGCGGAGCCAAGAATGCTGCGGCCAAAGGGCACGATGTCCTCCAAATCGTTCCCATAAGCCTTTAAGATGTCAAATCTTTTGGGGCCCAGGTACATCTCCATATCAAAATGATCCTGTCCGCCAAAGGGAATGAGAATAGAGGAAGTGAGTTTTTTCAGATCTTCGTTTTCAGGGGCAAGAGTTTCTGTTGTCATGGAAGCACCCTTGAACGGCACCCCTTTGGTCATCAAAGCGCTGGCAAAAAACTGGTTGGAATGGGCAACCCATTCCATGTTTTGACCAGAGTGGTCTTCCTCATCGTTGGCGGTACAGGAACAAAAATCGTAACTATCATCGGCTGGTTTGAAATACACAGTAGTGTAGTTACGCTCGTATTTGTGATTCAATTCCAGCTTGTCGAGATAGTTGACCCATTGTAGTTTAATGGCATCGCTATTTTGGTCGAGTACATTTTCTAAACCATGAAAGTTAAGTTGATACTGAAGGCCATAGCTTCCAGGTGCTATCTCGTAAGCCTGCTCGAAGTAACGTCCCTGCCCTGCATCGGCCCTGAACACGATCGCATTGCCACCCTCTTTTCGAGCCTGAAAGTACAGGCGGCTGCTATTCACACCACCCCCTGGCACATTGGCAACAGGCAATAAATAATCAAAGCGATTTTTTACATCTTCCAACAATTTAATAGGAATCTTATGCTCCTTGTGAGCAGAGTCCAATTCCACCTTAAAAAAATTCTTCAGTTCCACTTCTTTGATTCGCCCCCCTTTGGTTGAAAAGGTCACCCGCATGAGTTCGTTTTCCAAAGTCTCAAGGGTTTCACTGCCGGAAGCTGCCGGAGAAAACGGCCCGAACTCTTCCTTTTGCCGGGACAGTTGTTGCTCCTGTGAAACGGAATTGACGGGAGTGTTTGCTGAAGTGTCACTGACAGGTTGCTGAAATTGAGCAATGCTGTCTTTGAGTGCAAGGTCAGCTTGGCGCAGAGAATCGAGCCGTTGCGCTTCTTTGGCTTTATCGGCCGCATTGGGCGCCATGGTCACCTGCCAGGCTATGATGATACCGAAAATGAGCAGAAAGCCTATGATTGTATTCTTATCCATTCAGGTAGGATGAGTTTTGTTGATTAGCCCTTTCCGGGCAATAAAATGAAAGGGCAAATTGCCCGGAAAGGGCAGTGGCATAATTTGCCATTCAGCCCTTTTGTTACAAAAGCGCGGCAAAGGTAACTTTTTCCACTTTCCCAAACGCACATGGATCCGATGATTATAGGGCATTCATAGAAGTACACCTGAAAAACAAAGAAAGGCGCCGGGTTCTCAACCCAGGCGCCTTGCATTTTTGTGTTTATCGAAAGGATATCAAGTAATCTTGAGCGAATGATAGCCAGGCAACTCTATAATTTCATCATCGTCGAGTGCCCGCAATATTTCATAACGGCAAAAACCACTCCTGAAAAGATAAGCTTTGTTGATTTGAAGGTATTGCAATTTGAGGTCGTTCACTGTGACATCGCCACGTTGATAATAATTGAGGCTCATGGCCAATAAAATGCGGATGTTGATGTCCTGCCGAAGTTCCAGACTTGCATCATTCATTCCACTTTCATTTGATTTGCGCTGCGACTGTTGGGATTCCAAAACATCAAAGGCCTTTTGTCCGTATCTGATGGCCAAGCCAGACCATTGGCGCTGTTTGCCCGGTT
>CAZPHZ010000403.1:0-2847 GCA_964586035.1 uncultured Saprospiraceae bacterium | reverse complement strand
ATTTATATTCCGCTCCTCTGGAGCTACAAATTTTTTAGCCACATACTGCTACCAAAATTCCGCCCCTCTGGGGCTTTGAAAAAAGAACTTAACAGCCCTGGGGTTGAGGGGGTTGAGAAAAGTGACACGAGTGGGGGGACTGCGTCTTAAACGCAATGTCCACGTTCCCATTAATTTGGAAAGCAAAAGGGTTGACCGGAAATGTCCGGACAACCCTTTGCCTTTGTTAATAGCCTTGCTTTGTTGTAGCCGCGATCGTTTTGCGTCAATCCAGCAGCATCAATTTACCGGTCACGGCATCGGAAGTTGTTTTCAGGCGGTAAAAATAAGTGCCGCTCCCATTGAGGGAAGAAGCGTCAATCTCGAACTCGCCATAACCGGCTTTGAAGGTTCCCCGAACTGTTTTGAGCACCCTTCCGGATGCGTCAAAAACAGTCAGGGTCACTTCCTGGTCATCGGGGTTGGTGAAACTAACGATCGTCTTTCCCCTAAAGGGGTTTGGATGAGTGTTTGCCGTTAGTTGTTGCACACCGGAAGGAGCCTCGAATTCGAGACTCACCTCCAGCAGTTCACCATTTTCATGATAGGCTTCGGCAGCCGTGTATTCCGAGCTGATGTGCAGTACGGCTCCCGGATGAATAGCAGATATAGGTTTGAAGACCAGGCTGAAAAGGACGGCATTTTCGGGCAGGTCTTGTGCCGAAAAGTCATTCCACGAAGTGGTCAAAACACCGTCTTCCACAAATCGGAAACCAAAGTTTGCTTCCGACAAAGATGGCAAATCCCCTTTTTCCACGCGGATGAATTCCAGTGCGCCGGGGTCGAAGTTCAGGGTGAACTGGTAGCCGATGATTTGGTGAAAATTGGCCGCCGTAAAATCTATGCGCTGTTCTATTTCGGGAGTTAATATCGCATCATTCACGCGGAGCGTGAGCGATTCGCCACTTCTGTTCCCGGTGGGGTTGTAAAATTGGTTGGGAATGGCCGAGCCATTCAGGTCGCCGATTTTCACCGCCACGAAGTTCACATTGTCCATGTTGGTACTCAGGTTGTTGATATTGTAAACCTCAGGAATTGTTTCTACCCAGGGGTTCAGTGAATCGGGGAAAACATAAGTGGCATCCACGAATCGCCAGCTTTGATTGTTGGGGATGGTGTCCACCACGTGTAGAATGGCCTTTTGCATGTCTACCATGTCGCTGGTGGTGATGTTCCCCGAATGGTTTACGTCGGCGGCGATCATTTTATACGGTGTGGGTAAATGCTCAATATCGAGGATGTGGCGGCGCAAGACTACGAGGTCGTAAGTCGTCACACCGTTCAGCAGGGAGGAATCTTTTTCCGGGGTCACAGTATAATCACTTCCGATGATCACTTCCGGGAATATGAAGTTGCCGTCGGGTCCGGTCAGCACCGGGTCGTTGATGGTGTCATTCACACTCACTGATGCAAACTCCACATTATAGCCTTCTTCATTGGTCACGGCACCGCCTACGCTGGCAAATAGCGGTGAGGTGCAGTTGCCCATATTGTCCTGTACCACGAGGAAAGTCTCGCAATAGTCCTGGTTGCCCACGGCATCGGTAACCCACATCTGAATGGGCACCTGGCCAATGTCGTCGCAGGTATACGTTGCGTTAACATCTGCCGTGTCGGCGGAAAAAGAAATGACTAAGGTGCCTCCGCAGTTGTCCCAGCTTCCGGCATCGAAGTCACTGGCCCCTACTTCTATCATTGGCGGCTGACTGTTCATCAGATCGATGACGAGGCCGTTTTTGCAATATGGCGTTGGCTTTTTATCGTCTAACACCTCAATATCGATGGTGCAACTGTTGTGGTTGCCACAGCCATCGGCCACTATGTAGGTAGCGCCGTAGTTGCCGGGGGTTATGTTTTGAAATGGGCCGGTGCCAAAACCTAAATCGGTCAGCACCTCCACCGTAACATCCTGGCTGCAATCCTGAATGTTTGTTACCTCCGGTAATGTCACCGTAGCCGTACAGGTAGTGTCCACGCTAACAGTGAAACCTGCCGGGCAGGTGAAAGAAGGGGCCGTAGTATCTGTGACCATGATTATTTGTTGGGCTTCCCATATTCCTGTATTGCCATTATTTGGCTGGTAGGTACACCAATTGAGCACCCTCCACGTGCGCACGATTTTAAAACAAGCCGGGGGAGCTACAGTGTAAATCTGGTCGGTAAAATTCGTGGCCATTAGTTCGCAATCCGAGGTGATAACCGGTGCATTATAGGGCGCCGGCAGGCTATCGGGGGCCAGGTCATCGGCCGACACGCAGCCAACTACCGCGTAATTCGGAGGGAAAGTAATCGAGGGTGGAGTAGTGTCTTCCATAGAGATGACCTGAGAACAAGTTGCCGTGTTGCCATTCACGTCGGCAGTATTCCAGGTGCGGGTTACTGTGCCGATGTCGCAAAGATTCAGGTCTACCACTTCGGTGTAATAAAGTGTGTCGATATCGCAGGCCTCTGTCACAACCGGTTCCCCAGTGAGGGTGAGATCGGTGTAATCCTGTGTGCATGATATGGTTATGTCGGGCGGGCATGCGATGAGCGGCGGAGTTTTATCATCTACGTGCACCGTCACCATGCAGGTATTGGCGTTGCCATTATAATCTGTGACTTGCATGACCACCGTCACGTTGCTGTCCACGTCTTCGCAGCAAAATTTTACTGTTGGTCCAAAGACCGGCTGTGTGCCGCAGGCTTCAGTCATCCTCCGAGCCGCAAAATAGACCGTGCTGCTGCAATTGTCATAGCTGCCATCATTGAAAGTGGTAGCGAATACATCGGCGAAGCCCAGATTTGTGAGGGTCACTACCGTGTAAG
>CAZPHZ010000402.1:0-2851 GCA_964586035.1 uncultured Saprospiraceae bacterium | reverse complement strand
TTATAAATCGCGTGCATCAACATGCTCCAATGTATGGCGTGCCGCATCCGTGCGCTCGTCCGCCGTAAATCGGTATTGCCTGGGCACTATGGGTTTCACATTCTGGTAATGGTTGTTGTACCGCTCTTCCCGGACCCCGCGGCGCATCTCCAATGCATCCCGGAATCCTTTTGTAGTCACGAGGGCCGTTTTGGCCCCGCCTCTTGTCAGGAGAGCGTTCGTGGCTACGGTGGTACCGTGAACGATGGTGTCAATATCAGCAATCAAGGCAGCCTCCGGCACCTGTAACTTTGCGGCCATTTCTTTAATCCCCGTGATAAACCCAATGGATGAATCCTCAGGTGTGGATAGGGTTTTGTGCATCAATGACGACCTGTCATCGCCCACCAGAAAGAAATCGGTGAACGTTCCGCCAACGTCTATGCCTAATTTATACTTCATCAGTTGTGCTTAAATTCAGCTTTAATTTTCGGCCCGTTTTTCATGAAGTTTTCCAACCCTATTTTCATATCATTCGTGAGCAGGCATTCCCCAAAAAGCCGGGATTCCAATTCCAGTCCATCTTCCAAAGTCATTTTTAATCCCTCGTATATAGCCTGTGAAATGATGCCGTCTATTTTTTTACTGTGGTGGCCTATGTCAATTTTTTTTGGAGAAATAGATTTTACCAAAGGGGCTTTATTGAGTTTGCGAGGCCTGGCCTTCCCAGCGGCCAACTGTTTCGTAAAAATAACGGCCTCCTCGACGAGGTTGCCCTGTGCTTCCCGGTCCACGAGGCCAATTTCCAGTGCTTCTTTGCCCGAAACGGAGCGGGCAGTGCGAAGAATTTCTGCAGCTTTGTCCACACCTATGAGCCGCGGCAACCGTTGCGTACCGCCTGCCCCTGGGATAAAGCCCAAATTGACTTCCGGTTGACAGGCCAATATCGGGAGTCCTTTTTTAGCCATCCTCGCCGTGCAGGCTATGGCCAGTTCGTTTCCGCCCCCGAATGCAAATCCATTCAGTGCACATACAATGGGTTTGCGGCATTTCTCCACATAATTAATGTAGCTCTGGAAAGTGTGGGAATTGTCATACCCTTCGTCAGGAGTTTTCAGCGATGCCAACATGTTTATATCGGCTCCCGACACAAAAGCCTTGATGCCAAATCCCGTGATGACGATTCCCTCAATATTTTCCTCCTTTTCTGCGGTTTGTATTTTTTCCTTCAAACCGGCCAGCACATTCAGGTTCAGGGCATTCAAAACTTTAGGCCGCCTGATGGTGAGGATGGCGATATTGTCCACAGTTTTCCGAACGATTTTGGAAATCTTCCAACCTCCGTTGGACTTGGCTTGATCTAGCGATTTTGGAAAAGGAAATTCTGTATGTTCGTTGCAAAATTCCCTGGCCAAAGCATGGGCCTCAGCTATTCCTGTTTTGTTCATCAAGGAAAATGGAGGGGCAATGACGAGGGCGATTTCGGCAGCCATATCGAGGTCATCTACCGTGCTGATTCCGATATCTATAATATAGGAGCACAACGCAAAATAGCCCCCGAGAAACTGTTTGCGGAGTATTTCAGCCTTCTCGTGTGTGACATCCACCTGCTCGTCTCTTTTTGCCGTATCCCATTTGCTGCCCGAGGCGCTGTATTTCTGCAGGGTTTTGGGTGAGCGGAACCAGGGAATGTGCGTTTTGCGCATTTCTTCCAATCCGTGGTTGGTTATGGGATTGCCACCTGTGAGGTTCAATGCTGTAAAAGGTCCAACGCCCTGGCGAAGTGTCTTTTGTGCCATCTTGTCAATCTCTTTCACCGTGCCGTATCCCTTTTCTAAGCAAAGGATTGCCAACTCGCACAGCCCCTCGAAGATGGGGTCTATGGCGTAGCCATAACTGCTTTTCACCTCGATGGGCACTTTGCCAATAGCCTCGTACAGGCTCAACACCAATTTCGTCAATTGTGGGTCTGTATCCTTGCCGGGCACCACCTCGACGACCGGATTTCGTTCTGCCGGGAAGAAATAATGCGTGACCATCGCTCGTCTTTTATTGGTGATGTTTTTGAAAATCACCTCTGGCTGCATATGGGAGGAATTGGAGAAAAGCAGGCATTGGTCATCCGTTTGTTTTTCGACCTGCCTGAATATGAGGTCCTTTATTTTCTCGTCCTCCGTGGCAGCTTCCAGCACGATGTCAGAACCGGCCACTTGGCTGTAATCGGAAGTGTAGTTGATGCTGTTCTTCATGGCTTTGGCCATCGCCGGCTTGAAGGCACCCGTTTCCAGACCCTTGTCAATTTTCCGTTCTATCTTTTTACGGGCATTGGCGAGCGCTTCTTCTGAAATGTCAATGACAACAAATGCAACATCGTCTTTCCAAAATACTTTTGAGAAATGCAGGCAGATGTCAGGGCCGATTTGCCCCGCTCCGATCACGGTCACTTTAGAAATGTCAATGCCTCTGTGGTTGTATCCCATTTTCTTTTGTTTGCTATTTTAAGAACTTGTTTAAAATAAAAAAGAGGGGTGCACAACCCCTCAATCCATGCTGTGGGATGTGCACACCTCTTATGTGTTAGAACTATACGGTCTTTTGATATTTTTGATTACATCTATCATAGCTACGATGTGGGATTCCTGCATTGATTACAGGAGTCAAGGGTATTTGACTTCTTGCGCGATTGCACTTTGGAGGCTTGAAGTTAAAAAAAATCAGAATGGATTTACCTTCTGGGGCGATTTTTTTAGGCATGCGCCTATAAGACTTACGTCAATTGATTGTTGACTCGATTAGGTAGATGGATATGCCTGCCTTTAACAAAGGATGATTTGAACAGGGTGGTAGCATGATAACTATCCCAGAAACAAAA
>CAZPHZ010000401.1:0-2880 GCA_964586035.1 uncultured Saprospiraceae bacterium | reverse complement strand
GGCAATTCGCCTCCGGCAAAAAGTGACCCCCCGGCTCGCTGTTACCCACTCCTACTGGTACAATCCGGCTCTGGATTACAAGACCTTCATGGTGCCGGGCATCCTCGGCGAATTGGTGGCCATGCTGGTGCTCGTGCTGTCGGCCATGAATGTGGTGCGGGAAAAGGAGGTGGGCACCATCGAGCAAATCAACGTGACGCCCATCCGCAAGTGGCAGTTCATCGCCGGCAAGTTGCTGCCCTTCCTGTTCATCGGCCTATTCGACCTGGCACTGGGGCTGGTCATTGGCAAGCTGCTATTCGACATTCCCATGGTGGGCAGCCTGTGGGTTGTGGTGGCATTTTGCGTAGTCAATATATTTTATGTGCTCGGCATCGGCTTTTTCATCTCCAATTTTGCCGATACGCAACAACAGGCCATGTTCATCGCCTGGTTTTTCATGGTCATTTTCATTCTGATGAGCGGGCTGTTCACCCCCATAGAGAGTATGCCCCAATGGGCGCAGGCCATGACCATTCCCAACCCCATTGCTCATTTCGTGGAGGTGATGCGGCTGGTGCTGCTCAAAGGCAGCTCTTGGGCCGACATCCGGTACAATTTTCTGGTGATGCTGGTCATGGGTGTGGTGATGAACGGGTTGGCGGTGTGGACGTACCGGAAGAGGGTGGGTTGAATGGTGTTAGCTTTCACTTTCTAAATGATAGAAAATAATAACAGTTTAACATAAGAATGATTATAGCTATTTATAGTTCCCATAATTAGTCCCACCCGGTATTATTCAAATACTATGAATTCAGGTAGCATAGTTTTTGTTTTACGTTGATTTACATATCTTTATCCATTAAACGACGAAGATACACCGTAATAAACACTCACCCGGAATGACAGCGCCCGCCATCAATGAAAGCGAGATTGTCGCATACTATGACAATTGCGAGGTGGATTATACCATCGTTTGGCATTTGAAAAGCCACCTGGCCATGCACTATGGCTATTGGGAAAAAGACACCAAAAGGCTGAGGAATGCGCTAAATCTCATGAATCAAAAGCTCGCGGAATACGCCGGCATTTCAGACACTGACAAAGTGCTGGATGCGGGCTGCGGCGTCGGAGGCTCTTCCATTTTTTTAGCAAAAAACTATGGCTGCGAAGTACACGGCATCACGTTGAGTGAAAAGCAGGTATTATCCTGCCGCGAAAATGCCGCCGAAAACCGGGTGGGCCATAAGGTTCAATTCGACCGTCAGAATTACTTATGCACCAACTTTGAAGACCGCTCTTTCGACGTGGTATGGGGAATGGAAAGTGTGTGTTACGCTTTCGATAAACGTGACTTTTTGCGCGAAGCGTATCGCCTGTTGCGGCCCGGAGGCCGCATTGTTATCGCTGATTTTTTCAGTAAGCCGCTCAAGACCGGCAGCCCGGAGGCAAAACTGATGGACAAATGGACGGACACCTGGGCCATCAAAAGTTTTGCGGTGACGGAAGAATTCCGGCGGAAGGCAGCGGAAGAAGGTTTTGGAAATGTGACTGTCAGGAACGTCACCCGGCAGGTAGAGCCGAGCATACGGCGGTTGTACTATTCATTTTTCCCCGGCATTGTCATTACCCATATTTGCCAGATTCTCGGCATTCGCAACAATCTCCAGACGGCGAATACATGGTCCACCTACTACCAATATAAGGCTTGGGAAAAGGGACTCTGGCAATACAACATCATCACTGCACAAAAATAGCGGGAATCATGGGGAACGGTTGAAAACGCAATGGATTCAAACGTTCATCCGTCCCGGCAAAACATTGGTATATGCCTGAAACGACACAAACCAGATGGAGCAATACAGTGCTCGACGAGATGCGGGAGAAAATGGACCCCACCGCCGACAAGGTGGCCGCCGAACTCATCGAACAACAAGACTTGAGGGGTGCTGTCCGGCTTCTTTCCTTTTTTGCCCGCAACGACATGAGCGTGGACATCAAATTTGGAGGGGTTGAAATGACACCACTCATGAAGGCCTATTTCGAAGATCAATCTCATTTCCAATTTTCACCCGAAGAAGAGGCCATGCTTGACCGGGCTTCCGACATTTTCGAGCTACACGGCCCCATGATAACGAGTACTTTGGGAGTTAGGTCACTGCTCAAGCAATACGCGCATACCAAAGCTACCAATGTGCTCCGCATGACAACCTTACTCGAAGAGCACACCGACCGGCGCATCACCGAGACCTTTCAATTTGTGCTGGACGTGATGCAAAAAGGCTGGTACCGTCCGGAAAAGCGTGGCATCCGTTCCATTCAAAAACTACGCCTCGTACACGCCCTCATTCGAGTGCGCATACTCCATGGGATGACCGCCGAAAAGGAAGGGAAATGGGACCCCGAATGGGGGCAGCCCATCAATCAGGAGGATATGGCCTTCGCCATACAAACTTTCAGTGTGGAGATAATTCAAGGCCTTAGGCAGGCCGGAGTTCCACTGTCTGACGAGCAAGCTGAAGATTATTTGCAGGCATGGAAACTCATTGGCCGGGCGCTGGGGGTGGACCGATCATTAGAGCCCGCCAATTACGATGAAGCCGCAGCCTTGCAGCAGCAGATATACGCCCGGAATTTCACATTGCCGGACCCGAGTGGTCCGCCGTTGGCCACAGCCCTGATAAAGTTCTTCCTCGACATTTCCCCTTTCGAGATTTCGGAAACCACCATTATCACCATCATTAAATATTTCAATGGGGAAGAGAACTACCACATCTTGCGCGATAGTTTAAAAATCGACACCGCCAACTCGAAAGACGACCTCATTGATCACCTTCACAAAGATGTGAAAATCTTCGAGGGGAATAAGCTGGTAAAAGGCCTTGTGGAATTAACGGACAA
>CAZPHZ010000400.1:0-2883 GCA_964586035.1 uncultured Saprospiraceae bacterium | reverse complement strand
TAATTCGAGGTTTAGCGTGCAGTGCTCAAATTGAAGAGCTGCCGTCTGCCGCTCGAAATTTAAGTTGATGGCCGATTTTTCCGCAAAGAAAAGTCCGGTGAATTTTCCCACTTCATCTTTGAATTTTTGCATGGCTTTTTGAGCCATCATCAGCGGATTTTGCGGCAATTTCAGGTTCATTAATTCTACCGTCAGTGCCAATTTCATTTTTCGGATGTCCATAGTAAGCCGGGTTAAAATATGTAGATAGTTTTGCTTGGTAAATACAGTGTAATAACTTACGAAACCTGTCAGTTGTTGTTGCAGGTAGATTAACAAAATGTTAAATCTGAATTTATTATCTGAGTAGCACTAAGGTGATTTTTTCGATTATTGGGTACATTTTATCAAAACGATTCTTTGCGGCCGTATCATTCTTATAGAGTAAAATACAAACTATTTGCTTTACTTTGCTAAGTCTTTAAAAACCAACATCTTACTAATCCTTAAATTTCTGAGGGAAATGAAACGTATCACTTTTTGTCTGCTGGCGATCTTCCTTTTCAGTTCAATTGCCACCTCCCAAAACTATTTGGTGAAATTCGAAGACGCTTGCATGGACAGGCTGGAATACAAAGCTACCGGCAATGCTCTTCCTTACATCGCATATAATGTAAAGTCCATGCCCGGTACTGTGCTTATTTTCGACGTAGGTGTTGAAAAGGCCAGATGGATGAGCACGGCACCAGTGAACTGGATATCCTGCGGTGATTTTACCCCCGATGAAAATACCATCAGGCGAATCAACAGCGGTAAAGCCAAACTTACCGTGCTGAATCAAAATGGTGCCCGGTACCAATATGTTGTGGTGAAAAAGGTCACACTACTCAGTCATAAAGGCTACGTGATGAAAGTGGTGTCTAAAGATGCCGAATTTTCACTTCAGACAGACCAACTCGTCTCCGGTCAAAATCTCGCAACTGCGAGTTCAAAATCAGATGTCTTTGTTGAAGGAACCTTGAAAATACAATGTGCTAATGGTTTGATTTTGAGAAAGAAAGATAAACGTAAAACGCAATCGTACAAAGAACTGGTAGTGATACCCAGCCTCGGCATCGTTAAAAAAAGGTCCAGTTCAGATTCAGGATTCTTTTCTGATGTGGTGGAAACAGGTCTGAAACTGACCACCGTCGACGGCAAGGATTTTCAAGATTACATGACCGTCTATTGTGATAATTTACAGGCATCTTATTACGACGGTGCTCCCAAAAAACCTGCTACTGATTACAGCGATTTGGTGCCAAAGCCGGATTCCGTTCCGACAGGCGGGGATCCATGCGCTCCATCAACAGTAGATGACATCCATGTCGTCCAGAAAGGCGAAACGCTTTATGGCATTTCCAAAAGATACGGTATTTCTCTAACTGACCTTCGCAATTGGAATGGCCTATCGGGGACAGACATTATCAGTATTTGCCAACATCTAAGAGTAAAAGAAGAGGTGGTTCCCGCTGTCACTCAGCCCGCCGCAGATGGGAATGCAGGTAGTGGCACTTTCCCTGTTTCCAGCCACCCGGCAGAGACCACCGGCAGTTCCTGGATGAATGCACCGGATGTGCATGTTGTGCGGCCGGGCGAAACTGTGGCAATGCTCGCCAATCTGTTTGGATACACGGAGATGAGATTTAGAAAGATGAATAGCCTTGGTAACATGGAGAGAATATATCCGGGTCAAAAACTGCGGACGAACGACTGTGTTTGTCCCACAAATGAATCCACTGCTGTGAGCCAACCACTTTCGAAAAGTGAGACGAACGCCGGGCCGGACACCACTTCGGCGCACATGGATACCGATTTATTTTTTCAGCCAATCAAAGTGCATACGGTTAAAAGAAATGAGACCTTGTTCAGCATCGCCAAGCTATATTCAACCACACCTGAGCGAATTAGGGAATTAAATGGTTTGAAAAAAAACGAGGACATCAAACTGGACCAGCGGCTTTACGTACAGTGAAGAATTTGACCATCTGATTATTTTCATATTCCGCATCTAAAGAATTGTCAGTTTAATTTGAACCTCCAGGTTCAAAAGGAACCCGGGCTTCTCCAACAGGGTATTAATCTCTTGCAATGAAAAAATTGGACGACGCATATTGGAACAAACGCTACCTGGAGGACGACACGCCCTGGGATCTGGGGGATGTTTCTCCACCACTCAAATCCTTCATCGATACGATTTCAGATAAAACCCTACGGGTGTTGATACCTGGTGCTGGCTTTGGGCACGAGGCCATCTACTTGCATAGATTGGGCTTTACACATGTCGTGGTCTGCGATTGGTCGGAAACAGTACTGAAACTCTTGTCTGAAAAGGAGCCGTCTTTTCCCGTGGAAAATCTTGTTTGCAGTGACTTTTTTAAGTTGAAGGGCACCTTTGACCTGATTTTGGAACACACATTTTTTTGTGCAATAGCCCCCGGCCGCCGTCCAGAATACGTGAAAAAGTCATTGGAATTACTACCTCCCGGAGGTACTTTGGCCGGATTGTTATTTGCCCGTCACTTTCCTTCAGAAGGGCCACCCTTCGGTGGTACAAAAGAGGAATACGAGAAATTATTCAGTGCCGGTTTTCTCATTGAGCAGCTCGGTTTGGCTGAAAATTCTGTGAAGCCACGAGCGGGCAACGAACTTTTCGTTCGATTTACGCGGAGAAGTTGAGTTGAGGTTTGTGGCGCTCAGGGCAAAGTGTATGAAGCAAATTTTAACTTAAATGGTTAGGGGGGATTGAATCCTAATTTTATATTTGCCGCAGGTTACAAGTCATTTTACCCGGATTTTGGCCTGATATTCATATCCAAGACCTGACGCCCCCGGCAAAACCACTTTCACGAAATCCCAATTGTT
>CAZPHZ010000399.1:794-2895 GCA_964586035.1 uncultured Saprospiraceae bacterium | reverse complement strand
GGCGGGGGGGGGCATCACCGATTGGGCCTGGGGCTTCGGCGACCCGGCTTCAGGGGCTGCCAATACTTCTACCCTTTCCAACCCATCGCATGTTTTTGGTGCCTCCGGCAATTACGATGTCACGCTGACCATTACAATGGCGAGTGGTTGCCAGACCTCTTTCACCCAAACTATGCCTGTACTCACCGCGCCTCCAGTCAATTTTTTGATCCCCGACCAGACGTGCGAAAATCTGGCATTGCCGTTTGATGCCATCGTGCCGGCGGGAGTAGCAAGTGTGACTTGGGATTTCGGAGACCCCGCAACCGGTGCAGCCAATACTGCCGGGATTGAAAACGCGTTTCACGAGTTCGACCTGCCTGCCATCTACGCAGTGACACTCACGGCCACCAACATTTATGGGTGTTTGGCCAGCCATGTCGAAAATGTAACCGTGGTGCCAAATTCGCTGTCGGGATTTATCAGTATGGTGCCGCCCTCTCCGATTTGCGAGGGCGATAGTATGTTACTAACGGCCCCTGCTGGTGGCCAAAATTGGGAATGGTCGAATGGGCCGGCCACTGAGCTCCAGACCATTTTCGAGTCGGGTGTTTTTACAGTCACCCTTACCGATGGAGAGGGCTGCACTTACGCCCCACCGTCTGCCATTGTGAATGTAAATGCCGAACCTAATGGCATTATTCAGGCGGTTGAGTACAACGAATTCGGGCAGCCTGTGGCTTTTATTGAAAATAGCTATACTGTTTGTGAGGGGGATGATGTCACGCTCACTGTTTTCGGCAGTTTAGGATACACATACTTCTGGTCGGAAGGAAGCGTTGGCGATGAGATTTCATTCACAGATGACAAAGGAAATTTGCTTTCCACCGGCATCTACAACTACACGGTTACTGTCACCGACGGAGCGACTGGCTGCTCGAGTGTGGAAGGGCCTTTCACCGTGACGGTGAATCCCAAACCGGACGTTCAAATCGAATCGGTGCCTTCGGGCTTTATTTGTGAAAACACCACCGCCACGTTCAGTGTGGTTGGTCCCGTTCCCGGCTTGAACTACCTATGGAATACCGGCGAGACGGGCACGAGCATCACCTCCGTTGCCGGAGGGACCTATTTCGCGCAGGCGGTCAATGGTTTTGGCTGCAAAGCCAACAGCAACGAAATACTCGTTCACAATGCACCGGATATCGATCTCGTGCCTTCCGGCTGTCACACCCGGTGCAAACCGGATACGATGTGTCTGCCCGATGTGCCGCTTATTTCCAGCTATCAATGGTACTTAGATGGAAGCCCCATCTCTGCCCCGGACGGTACTTTGGCCAACCCCGTTTTTGCACAAAGCGGTGAATATTTTGTGGAAATGACAGATACATTCGGCTGTATGTCCACTTCGGAAACTCTCACCCTCGACTTGCTCGACGGCTTTGGCGACCTAAGTGGCGGGGTGTATTTCGACGTGAATGGCAACGGCATTATCGACGGGCCCGACACGTTGGTGGGAGGTGCCGCTATCATTCTCAGCGATGGCAGCGTAAACCTCGATACGGTGACGAGTACCATTGGCGGTGGCTATATTTTCACCGGTATCCCCGCAATTAATTACACACTTATTCTCGACACCACAAGTATTCCGGCAAATTGGACGGCGGTCTTCTATTCCTCCACGCTTGATATCGTTGGTTGCGACGACGATGAACAACTCGACTGGCTGCTGATAAATAATTGCATGCCATCCGTCGCAACGGTTGACCTTACTGCCTGTGAGGGCGATAGCGTGCTGTTCGAAGGTATTTACATTCTTGCAGGTCAACAGGATTCGGTGACTTATGCCAACCAGTTCGGCTGCGACTCCATCATTGTTGCAACGGTTGAATCCATACCCCCTACCATGGGTAGTCTCGAACTGAGCGCCTGCGCCGGGGACAGTGTACTTTTCGACGGGGTGTACATCCCTGCTGGGCAGTCTGCGGATTTCATCTACCCGAATGCGCAGGGTTGTGACAGCATCCTCACGGTGAGTGTGCTCGAATTGCCGGCCATTACTGATTCTCTCGAACTGAGCGCCTGCGCCGGGGACAGTGTACTTTTCGACGGGGTGTACATC
>CAZPHZ010000399.1:0-694 GCA_964586035.1 uncultured Saprospiraceae bacterium | reverse complement strand
CCTGCTGGGCAGTCCGCCGATTTCACCTACCAGAATGCACAGGGTTGCGACAGCATCCTGACAGTAAACGTGCTGGCTTCGCCAACTGATACCGCTTCGGTACAATTGGGGGCCTGCCCCGGCGATAGTGTTCTTTACGCTGGAACCTACCTTCAGGTTGGCGATGTGCAGACATTTACCCTCCTCAATCAAATCGGTTGCGATTCAATGCTGACGGTGGGGGTTAGTCTTCTGCCCCATACTGTTCAAATCGTTGATGCCACGGCCTGTGAAAACTCCTTTTTCGAATATCAGGGGCAAATGATTGCTCCGGGTCAACAGGCTGTTTTTACCAATGTCAACCAGGGTGGATGCTTAGACTCGACCATCGTGGCCGTGGCTCCGCTGCCGGTGGACAGCAGCCTACTTTCATTGGAAACGTGTCCCGGCGAAACAGTGCTCTACGCCGGTGTACCGCTCAGTCCCGGCAGTCAACAATATTTCACCCTTACCAATCTGTATGGCTGTGACAGCGTGGTATTTGTGAGCGTAGATGCCTCGCCAGCTGTGAGTTTCGATTTGGCAGCACAGGAAATTTGCTGGAACGACACGGCTGGGGCCATAGAAGCTCAAAATATTCAAGGCATCACAGCGCCTTATGACTACTCATTAAACGGACAGATTTGGGCGGCCCGCACACGTCTTAGAAAGGTTA
>CAZPHZ010000398.1:0-2932 GCA_964586035.1 uncultured Saprospiraceae bacterium | reverse complement strand
TAAAATGTAGGAAGACGGGGCATAAGGAAAATTCTCTCTTTCCACTCTGGCGCCTATGAACAAGTCGGCATCTCCATCGTGGTCGAAGTCGAAAGGTCGAACGACTGTTGCAGGAAACGGAGGCAATGGCAACGCCACCTTGTTGAACACCCCTCCGTCATTCACATAGAGAAAATGCTGGTAATCATCTTTATTTTCATTGGCATAGCCCCCTGATACTGCCACAATATCGTCATCACCGTCGCCATCGGCATCAAAAGCGACAATGTCCGATTCCGTGCATTTTCTGGTTTCTGTCAGTCCCAAAAAATGTGCTTCTTCAAAATGCCCGCCTTTATTTAAAAACACAGCCACAGCTTTTTCAGGAGCCCCGCCGATAATCAAGTCCTTTTGCCCATCGCCATCCATATCACCTTGCGTCATGCACGGACCAATTTGGGAAAACTTGTGTTGGATGATGTGCTGTCTCAGAAAATAATCGACAAAATCTTCCTGCTCATGGGTATATTCGAGGGCTCCTTCATCTTTTTGAAAAATGCGGCCTCGGGCCTCCCTGTCTGCAATAACCGGCAATTCTCCATCCGCATCCTCTTCTTTTAAAATCAGTACCTGGTTCGCCTCCACATTTTTCATAAAAGTGGTGAGCCCACTTGATGGCCAGACAACGAGCAGGGAGTCGATTTTCTCATCCGAGCCCAAACCAAAATGGGCGACAGGTTCGGTAGAGGAGATATAGCCCCGCGTAAAATTCTGTTCGCAGTATTGCAAACGGCCATTGGCCCAAAGGGAAATTTTAGCGCCAACTGCCATTTTGTTTCCCCCATTGCCCTCTAATTCAATCCTCAAAAAGTTGGATTTCTTCCCGAGTTTTCCAATGCTGTTATTCCTGTAAATAAAAGCTTCATCGTTGATGTTATTTACCACATAATCAAGGTCGCCATCATTGTCGAGGTCGGCAAATGCAGCCCCGTTGGAAAAAGAAGGTATGTGCATACCCCACTCTTTTGTGCGATTGGTAAAATGGTAATCACCTGCATTTTCGAAGGCAAAATTGGATGTTTTAGCAGCAGGGATACGTGGAGCGAGGTCCGAGGCAGAGGCTAAGTACCCTAGCATTCTTGCCTTGTATTTTGTAAAATCTTTATCCGTGAGGTCTTTTGGGAAACCGTTTGTGACCAAAAGGTCCCGGTCACCATCATTGTCAAAATCAGCAAAAAGTGGAGACCAACTCCACTCAGTCTGAAAAATCCCTTCCATTTGACCCACTTCACTGAATGGCAGCATTTTGCCATCGAGGAACCCATTGTGCAAATGAAGCATGTTTCGCACATACTGGTGCTCGTAACCGAATTTCTTGTCGAGATTGTAAATCAGATAACCGTGGCCATTGATAGTCTGCTTCATTCGAAAATATTCCTCAGGCATCATGTCCAGGGTATAGATGTCGAGGTTGCCATCATTGTTTATGTCGGCCATATCATTGCCCATCGAAGACTTGGACAGATAAGATAAATAGGTGGAGGATTCGTTTTTAAATGTTCCGTCACCCTGGTTTATGTAAAGCAGATCGCTCGCGATGTAATCATTGGACACATAGATGTCGGGGTAGCCGTCTTTGTTGACATCCCCTATGGCCAAACCTAACCCGAAGCCTTCGTAAACGATACCGGCCTTTAACGTAACATCGGCAAATCTGCCATTTCCCAAATTTTCGTAAAGCCTGTCGTTGTTGATGGAACTGCCATCCACGATTCTCCGATGGTAACTTGTGGGGACTTCCGCCGTCACTAAATAATTCAAAACATAGAGGTCGAGGTCGCCATCGAGGTCGTAATCGAAAAAAGCGGCCTGCATGGAATGGCCGTCATCAGCAATGCCGTATTGGGCCGCCATTTCTTTGAAATGAGGAAGCCCGTCTGCTGACAAACCCTGATTTACCCATAGCTGGTTGCGCCTTTTCAGGCTATCGTCGCTCACCGTTGAAGAAAAATACAAATCGGCCCATCCATCGGCATTGATATCCACAACAGCTACCCCACAAAACCACTGGCTGTTCGTGAGGCCTTCAAAATTCTCAGTAATATCTCTGAATTTCAAGTTCCCCATGTTGAGATATATTCTGTTAGACACCACATTTCCGGCAAACACGATATCCTCGAGACCGTCGTTGTTCAAATCGGCGATGCCAACGCCGGCCCCATTGTACATATACTCATTATTGAGGATATTGAACGAGTCATCAGCGATGACTTCATTGTTGAAGTCAATACCTGTATTCTTTGAATCTAAGCGCTCGAACCGGGGTGGTTTGCCACATGAAACAAGAAGTGCGCCTCCAAATAACAGAAGTAATATTCTCATAATTGCTATCATTTTCAATACCTTCTGAGTCCGCAAATTTAAAAATGCAATGACGTAGGCCGCGAAGGTAATCATCGGGAAAAATGGCAAAAAAAAAGAGACTGCCCAAATAAATGGACAGTCTCTTTTTCTAAAACCAGTATGAATCTATCTGTTCTGAACCAGGCGGCCTCCCATTAGGTCGATCTGGTTTTGTGGAACAGGGTAAAGAGCATCTTCCGAACCCACGGTTGCCCCTCCGTAAAGGGAAGGCAACTCGGTTTTTTCGTAGCTTAAAATACGGTTCAGGTCGGATTCCACTATGCCCCAACGTTGGAGGTCGAAGAAACGGTGACCTTCCATGCCCAACTCCAGCTTGCGCTCCATTCGGAGGGCCTTCCGGGCATTCTCCTGAGAATCGAATGGGAACCCGGAGGCAGGATATTCGGCAATCTCGTAATTAGCGGCATTGCTACCATCGTCATTCTTCACAAAGCCATCCCGATTGGCAGCGCGCGCACACGGCTGAGAATCAACGCCGCCATCCTGAATGCCAAAGCGTTTCTGGCCGTGCAGGAGGAGTTTGGTTCCT
>CAZPHZ010000397.1:0-2937 GCA_964586035.1 uncultured Saprospiraceae bacterium | reverse complement strand
CAGCAGATTTGCCGTATGTTCCGCTATACGGTGCTTATGCAAGCTTCGACTGTTGTGATGTTGGCGATACCATAATGGTTTCTGTTCGGGTATTTGACCTGGCTGGGAATTACAATGAATGTATGGTAGAAGTACAGGTTCAGGATAAAATTGACCCAACTATTGAATGTCCACCAGACTTCACCATCGAGTGTACGGAACCGGTACCGCCACCGGCTGTTCCGATTGTAAACGACAACTGTCCCAATGTCACTTGGGATATGGTGGAAACCAATACCCTCTCCAATTGTGGGGTGGGAAGCATCTACAGGACTTTCACCGCCACAGATGCCTCCGGCAGAACCGCCAGCTGCACCCAGACCATTGAAGTTATTAACTCGAGCCCGTTTGCGCTCATCAACATTGTTTGGCCATTAGACTACCTGACGTTTGAGTGCGGGCCGGCCTTGGAACCTTCCGACCTGCCACCTGGCTACGACGTGCCGGTGATTGACGAAGACATTTGCGACCTCGTGGCTATCACACATGAGGACCAATTGCTAAATGTCAATGCTCCCGCTTGCTTTAAAATCCTGAGAAAATGGATTGTCATAGACTGGTGTCAATACGACCCGAATATACCCGGCAGCCCCGGCTATTTCGAGCATACACAGGTTGTAAAAGTCATGGATAACATCGCACCGGCAATGACTTGCCCTGAGGATACTGTTGTTATCAGCCTTGATCCGACTTGCGGCTTTGGCTACGTGTCGGTCCCGGAAGTTTCGGCCATCGATTGCAGCAGTAATTTTCTATGGACTACCACAGTGGATTACAACTCCAACGGTTCAATTGACCAGGTAGGCAACAATCCCAACATGAGCGGCAACTATCCGTTTGGTGTTCATTTCGCTACCGCCAAAGCGGAGGATTACTGCGGAAACTCGGCCACCTGTAGCTTCACCATAGAGGTGCGTGACGGCAAGAAGCCGACACCGGTTTGTGTAAACGGCCTCGCGGTAGAATTGATGCCTGATCCAGCCGGCAATGGCGGCATGATCATTCTGACTCCTGAAATGTTCGACCAAGGTAGTTTTGACAACTGTACCGATCCCGGCGACCTTCAGTTCTCATTGACACCGAACCTGTTCACTTGCACAGAGGTAGGTACAAACATTGTGACCCTCTATGTGACTGATGCCGCAGGCAATACCGACTATTGCGAAACCTATGTCATTATTCAGGATAACATGGTCGTTTGCCCGGGCAACCTCACCGCCGATGTAGGTGGCAGCGTTGCCAATAATGCCGGTTCAGGCGTTGAGGATGTGATGTTGGAAGTGAGTGGTAACGGCCCGTTAACTTCTCCGGTCATGACAGATCCGAATGGCCAGTTCCAGTTCTACGGTCTTGATTTAGGGTATGACTATACTTTTACGCCGGGCAACAACCAAAACCCGCTGAACGGTGTCACTACCTATGACCTGGTCTTGATGACCCGACATATTCTCAACATCGAATTATTGGATTCCCCCTACAAGCTCATCGCCGCCGATGTCAACAATAATGGCACCGTGACCACGGCAGATGTGGTAGAACTTCGCAAACTTATTCTCCAAATCATTCCGGAGTTCAGCAACAATACTTCCTGGCGTTTTGTGGACGCAGCCTATTCTTTCAGTAATCCACAGAATCCGTTCCAGCCCCCATTCCCCGAATTTTACAACATCAACGACCTTTCCGGTGACCACAACGACGTGGACTTCGTCGCCGTGAAAACGGGTGATGTAAATGAATCTGCGGTGACGCACAATTTCGGGGACCAAAATGGCGATCGCAATGCAGGTGACTTTCTGTCGTTCGTCGTGGACGACCGCGAGGTCTCAGCAGATGAAACCTTTACAGTAGCTTTTAAAGCCAAAAATTTCGTCAATCTCCTGGGCTATCAATTTGCCCTCAAATTCGACCCGAATGCGGTTCAACTCGAAGACATCCTGCCGGGCGAACTCTCCAATCTATCTGACGCAAACTTCGGCTTGACAATGCTCGAACAAGGTATTATCACGACAAGCTGGGACAATTCAAAAAACACACTCCACGACGACAACACGGTTCTTTTCTCCCTGGTATTCAGGGCAAACACTAAAGGTTCGATAAGCGAACTATTCCAAATCTCAAACACTACAATGGTCGCCGAAGCCTATCAAGCAAACAACAATACGGTTGACTTACTGGGGGTAAATCTCCAGTTCACAAACCAGTTGAATACCGAAACGGATTTCGAATTGTTTCAAAACAATCCCAACCCGTTCCGCGACATTACTGCCATAGGGTTCAGGCTTCCCGAAGCCAGCACCGCCACACTGACCGTGTACGATTTGTCTGGAAAAGTATTGAAGACGATTACCGGCAATTTTACCGAAGGATACAACGAGATTCAACTGAATTATCAGGAACTGAAAAGCACGGGCGTCCTTTTCTATGAATTGGAAACTCCCGCTCAAACCGCTACCCGGAGAATGGTGAGACTATAAATTGTTAGATAGTCTGATGGCTTTTGGCATTCATTTTCCGACAAGCCATGCAACCATTGGTCTGCAACTTGATGAATCCCAAAACCGATTTAAGTATTCCTAAAATCTGGTTTTTGGGATGCCTCTCCCGGCTTCGGCCGGGGGGGGCTTTTTTTTTGGTCAATGAGCTTGAAGTTTCCGGAATGCAACGGGTGTCCCATGCCTCAAGTATTCACCGGATTATTGGGGAATTCCCATCCTCACTTTATTCACGATACACGTCTATTGGGAATGGAGTGCCTTTTACCTTTTCTTGAATCGCTCCCTCAGATAGGTAGGTAGCGGTACCAGAGGAAATACCGCCTCCTCGTCTCTTCTTTGTGGCTGATGGGGAATATAATTCCAATGATACAAAAAAAAGAGCCGGCACCTTCTGCAAGATGCC
>CAZPHZ010000396.1:0-2947 GCA_964586035.1 uncultured Saprospiraceae bacterium | reverse complement strand
TTGCTAATTTCGATACTTTGCCTGACAATTTTACCGAGGAATGGTTCGTCTTCAACGTACAGGATTTTGATGGGTTTCATCTTTTTCTGTTTCAGGTTTCAGGTCTCGGGGCTGCCAAACTGGACTTCATCAGCGCGGGATTGAAGTTACGGGGTCCTTTTCTTTAAAATGCTAATCCAATCCGAGTCTTGAGACTTTGGACTACGGATTCTTCAAAGCTCATCCCGACCTTCGATACGGGACTTCCTTCGGTCGTTGTTCATTGCTCACCGGCAAAACAACCACAAACTTGCTTCCCTGGCCTTCTTTCGTTTCGACCTCAATCGTGCCGCCGTGTTTGCGGACTACACTGGCGGTGTAGCTTAGACCGAGACCGTGACCTTTCACGTTGTGGGTATCACCTGAAGGTACGCGGAAGAATTTGTTGAAAATCCTGCCTTTGTACGCCGCAGGAATGCCAACACCGTTGTCCGTTACTACTAAAGTGAACTGAGCCGTGTCAGTTGCCAACTCCACATTAATAACAGGTTGGTCTGTGCTGTATTTCAATGCATTGTCCAATAGGTTGTAGACAACGCTGGCCAAGTGCAGCCGGTCTCCCTTTAGGATGAACTTATCGCCTGTGGCAGAAAAATTTACCGTTGCCTTCTGCTTTTCAAATTGCAATTTCATGGAAGCCAGGATTTCCTCCACCAGATTTTTCAGGTCAAGGGTTTCGAGCCTTAATTCGGGTTCCTTTTTTTCAAACTGCGACAGTCGCAGCACCTTGTCAACGAGCAGAGACAGCCGGCTGAGTTCGCTCCGGGAGATGTCGAGGTATTCTTTCGTACGTTCTTTGTCTTTTAATGCTCCGAAATCGCGGATGGCTTCCATGGCCACACCGACAGTTGCGATGGGGGTTTTCAGTTCATGGGTCATATTGGCGATGAAGTCATTTTTAATATCAGTGAGACGCCGTTGCGCTTGCAGGTTGTTGAAAATTGTAAAAAAGGCCAGTCCCACACAGCCGAACAATGCCAGCGAAAACAATAGCTCCGGGAGCATTTGCCTAAAGATGTAGGGTTTGTAATCCTTCACCCCGGCGGCGAAGCGTTGGCCGCTCGGCAGGTCCGTGTAGGCACTGGTCACCAGCATTTTGTGAGGCTGCAAGGAATCCTCGCTCAACCGTACTACTTTGTAAGCCACAGGCAGACCGGCCTTTTTGAAATTGTTTGCAAAATTCTTTTCAATCAATGGGAAAATACCAGCCGGGTCACAGGTGTCGCCCACCCATTTGCCGTTCGTCATTTCAATGACCATGGAGAGTGAACCGGTCATTTCTTCGCCACCATCTTCGCCGGGACTGGTCAAAGATTGCACGGTTACTTCGAAAGAGGAATCGGCCTCGAGCAGCTCGTCCCGGTCACTGGCGAAGGCAATAACTTTTAACGAATCGGATGGGCTTACCGGGAGGCGTTGCGGAATGAAACTGAAGCTGCCGGTGTCGGTGATGCCATGCAGCCGGTTGAATATCACCTTGTCCAGCACATCGCCTTCAATGCTCTGAACTGACTGAATGAAAATGTGATTCGTCTCCCGTTTTAGCGCTGCCAGCTTGTTGTTCCAGGTCTTATTTAAATAAAAAAACAGAAACAATCCCAGCAACAGGAGGCTGGCGGCGATGAGCAGGATGGATATTTTGTGGCGGCTTATCAATTGTGCCGATGGTTTTTATTTACGGTTTGTAATATGGCAGCCAATCGGGTTACCTGCAATCAAAGGGGAGCGCGTCAGCTAAAATTCGACTGGCAGATGATGTTTTGCGAAGCAACAAAACAAAAATAGGCCAATAAGCATCGCTGCGCACGTCCCTTTAACCTTAATTAACCTTTCATCAAGGTTGATTAACCTGCGCTTTCAAGGGGTGTGGCTATTTTTGCACCATCAATTCAGGCATGCTGTCTATTTGGCTAATGAGTTTTTTGTCAGATTCAGCAGCCATAAAAAAAACTGGCAACGACATGAAAAAAGTACTTCTTTTTTTTGCAGGATTAGCTCCTTTTCTGGCCTTCGGCCAAAACGAGGGTGCGGTTACTTACGTCGAAACCGTGCAACTAAATATCGAATTGCCTGAAGGGCAAGAAGATATGGTGGCCAATTTCCCTAAATCTCAGTCGTTTCACAAAACTCTATACTTCAACGAAAAAGAAGCGGTGTACAAAGACGCCCCCGAGAGCGAAGACGAGGGAGATGTATCGATGAGTCACGAAAGCGAGGGCATGTCCTTTCAAATAAAAATGGAGCGGCCTGAAAACACGTTTTACACCAACCTCGGCGACGGCACTACCATAAACGCCCGCGAGTTTTTCGGCAGAAAATTTCTGGTGTTAGGCGAACGGGGCAAGAAGGCGTGGAAACTCACCGGCGAGCAGAAAAGCATCCTCGGTTACATCTGCCAAAAGGCCACGCTGGATGAGGAGGACCTCAATGTGGTGGCTTGGTTCACGCCGCAGATTCAGGTATCCTTGGGCCCCGACAGCTACTGTGGCCTTCCCGGGCTGGTTCTGGAAGTCAACGTCAACGACGGTGACCGCACCCTGGCCGCCTCCAATGTAGAATTGAAAAAATTGGAGAAAGGCACCATCGAAAAGCCCACAAAAGGGAAAAGGATGACACAGAAAGAATTCGATAAAATGGAGGCCGAAAAGATGAAAGAAATGGAAGAAGAAAATGGCGGTGGACACGGTGTGAAAATGATTATCCGGAACTAGTTAAGTGGTAGTGTGGCTAAAATGTCAGATGTTTTTACGCCCATTCAATCATTCTCTCATCCAATCAGTGTAAAATGAGAAATCTCCCGATTTCAATACTCCTTCTCTTTTTCAGCCTTGCGCTTTACAGCCAAGATAACACAGTGGAAGGCACGGTGGCAGATTCCACCGGCACGGGGCTTCCTTCGGCCACTGTG
>CAZPHZ010000395.1:0-2969 GCA_964586035.1 uncultured Saprospiraceae bacterium | reverse complement strand
GTGGCCCCCACCAATTCCGACGTGGTGTGGGTGGCGGCCATCGGCCCGTTGTGGAGCTCCGGCGGCGACCGCGGCCTTTACAAAACCACTGACGGCGGCAAAACCTGGGAGCAGGTGTTGAAAAATGACAAAGGCGAATCCCTCCTCGACGAGCACACCGGCGTCACCGACCTCGTGATGGATCCCCGCGACCCCGATGTGCTTTATGCGGCAGCCTTTCAACGGCGGCGCCATGTGTTCACCTACGTGGGTGGCGGCCCCGGCAGCGCCATTTACAAAACCACCGACGGCGGTGCTACCTGGGTAAAAGCCAACAAGGGCCTGCCCGGCGTGGACCTCGGCCGCATTGGGCTGGCCATTTCGCCTTCCAACCCCGAATACCTCTACGCCATTGTGGAAGCAGCGCAGGGGAAGGGCGGATTTTACCGCTCCTTAGACCGGGGCGCGAGCTGGGAAAAGAGAAGCGGACACACCACCAGCGGCAATTATTACATCGAAATTTACGTCCACCCCGATGACCCCGAAACCGTCTTCAGCATGGACACCTGGATGATGTACACCACCGACGGCGGCAAAACTTTCAAACGCGTCGGGGAGCAATACAAACACGTGGACAACCACGTCATCTGGATAGACCCCTCCGACGGCGACCACTACCTCGCCGGCTGCGACGGCGGCGTTTACGAAACCTTCGATGCCGCAAAAACATGGAATTTCAAGGCCAACCTGCCCGTCACGCAGTTTTACAAAGTAGCGGTGGACAACACCAAACCGTTTTACCACATTCACGGCGGCACGCAGGACAATTACAGCCTCGGCGGTCCCAGCCGTACCCGCAACCAGCAGGGTATCACCAATGCTGACTGGTATGTCACCAGCCAGGGCGATGGCTTCGAGAGCCAGATTGACCCCGGCAACCCCGACATCGTGTACGCTCAGGCACAATACGGCAACCTCGTGCGGTACGACCGGGCGAGCGGCGAAATGACCACCATACAGCCCAAACCACGGGCAGACGAGAACGACTACCGCTGGAATTGGGACGCCCCGCTCGAAGTGTCGAAACACAAGCCCGGCCGCGTGTACATCTGTGCCAACAAGGTGTTCCGCAGCGACGACCGCGGCGACACCTGGCAGGTCATCAGCGATGACCTCACCCGCCAAATCGACCGCAACACGCTGCCCGTGATGGGGCGTATCCAAAGCATCGACGCCGTGATGAAAAACGGCTCCACCTCCCAATACGGCACTATCGTCGCTTTCTCCGAAAGCCCGCTCAACGAAAACCTGCTCTACGCCGGCACCGATGACGGCCTCGTCCAGATTACCGAAGATGGCGGCCGCACCTGGACCAAAATAGAATCCATCCCCGGTGTGCCCGAGATGACCTACGTGAACATGCTGCTCGCCAGCCAACACGAAGAGAACGTGGTGTATGCCTGCTTCAACGACCACAAGCGAGGCAACTTCAAACCATACGTTTTTAAAAGCAGCGACAAAGGCCGCACCTGGACGAGCATCACGGCCAACCTCCCCGAACGCGGCAGCGCCTATTGCATCGCCGAAGACCATGTGGAGAGTAATCTGCTGTTCGTGGGCACGGAGTTCGGCTGCTATTTCACCCGCGACGGCGGGGGATATTGGAAAAAATTGGGCAATGGCCTGCCCACTGTGGCCGTGCGCGACATGGCCATTCAAAAGCGCGAAGACGACCTCGTGCTCGCCACTTTCGGCCGCGGCTTTTACGTGCTCGACGACTACTCGCCCCTGCGCTACCTCAACGAGCGGGAACTGAACGACGAGGCGAAGATTTTGCCCATAACCCCGGGCCTGGTTTTCATCGAATCCAACCCGCTGGGCTATCCCACGGGCAAGGGTTTCCTCGGCGCTTCTTTTTACACAGCGGCCAATCCGCCCATGGGGGCCACCTTCACCTATTATTTAAAAGATGACATAAAAACCCTGAAACAGAAGCGGCAGGCGTGGGAGAAAAAGCAAATCAAAGAAGGCAGGGACATCCGCTACCCGACCTACGAAGAGTTGGAGGCCGAGCAAAAAGAGGAGGCTCCCTACCTGCTTTTCACCATCTCTAATCGCTGGGGTGAAATGATACGACAAATCAAAGCCAGCCCGAAAAAGGGAGTGCATCGCATCTCCTGGGACGGCCGCTATCCGTCGAAAGACCCCGTGAGCCTGCAAAGCGGGCCGCGCGCGCCCTGGCAGTCGCCCGAAGGTGGAGCCTTTGCCATGCCCGGTTACTATAACGTCTCTTTGGATAAAGTGGTAAATGGAGTGCGCACCAGGATCACCGATCTCCAGCGATTTGACATTGTGCCACTCAGTGGCACCACTTTGCCCGCAAAAGACCTGACAGCGTTGAACGACTATGTGCAAAAAGCCGCCGAGCTCGAACGGGCCTTCCAGGGTGCCACCAAAACTCTCGGTGAGTTGAACAACCGGCTCACTTACATCCGCAAAGCCATCAACATCATTGGTTCGCCGGAGGATATGCTGGCGGATGTAAAAGCCATGAAGGAAAAAATGGATGCCCTGAATAAGGCCTTTTATGGTGACCGCACGGCTTCCCGCCTCGACAAACCGGCACCGCCGTCGCTTATGACGCGCATCTACGGCATGAGCTATGACATCTGGTCGTCCACTTCGGCACCTACTTCCACGATGAAAGAGCAGCAGAAAATTGCCGCCACCCTGTTTGGGAACGAACTGCCGGAACTGCGCCAACTGGTGGAAGTCGATTTGAAAAACATCGAAAAGAAATTGGAAGAGGCCCACGCTCCCTACACGCCCGGCAGATTGCCGGAATGGGGAGGGGAATGAGGAGTGTTGAGGAGGTTGAGAGGGTTGAGAGGGTTGAGAAAAGTTGAGGAGGTTGAGGGCAGGGCTGATAAGTTTCCCCAGATACTGGCTCCAGAGGAGCCAAATATCGGTAGGATAGGTGTCAAAGATGT
>CAZPHZ010000394.1:0-2993 GCA_964586035.1 uncultured Saprospiraceae bacterium | reverse complement strand
ATTCTGCATTCTCAATTCTGCATTCTCAATTCTGCATTCTCAATCCAATTTCAGCACATCCAGGAATGCTTTCTGGGGCACCTCTACTGAGCCAATCTGACGCATTTTCTTTTTGCCTTTTTTCTGTTTTTCAAGCAATTTCCGCTTCCGCGTAATATCGCCACCATAGCATTTTGCCGTCACGTCTTTCCGCATGGCGGAAATGGTTTCTCTGGCGATGATTTTAGCGCCGATGGCCGCCTGAATGGCGATCATGAACATTTGCCGGGGCAGTAAATCTTTCAACTTTTCACAAATGCGGCGGCCAAAGGAAATAGCCTTTTCACGGTGAACTAGTGCCGAAAGAGCATCCACAGATTCACCATTCAGCTTTATCTCCACCTTCACAAGATCAGATTTGCGGTAGCCAACAGTGTGGTAATCGAAGGAGGCATAACCTTTTGAAATGGATTTCAGCCGGTCGTAAAAATCGAAGACTATTTCCGCAAGCGGCAGCTCGAAAGACATCTCGACACGAGTGGGCGACAGGTACGCCTGGTTTTTGAAAACCCCGCGCTTCTCCAGACACAGCGTCATAATGGGGCCGAAATACTCCGGTTTGGTGATGATTTGCGCAGCGATGTAAGGCTCCTCTACATAGTCGAGCACGGTAGGATCCGGGAAGTCATTCGGAGTGCGCAGAAATATAGTCTCCTTCTTTTTGGTATAAGCAAAATACGATACGTTGGGCACGGTAGTTATCACCTCCATACCGAATTCCCGCGACAGCCGTTCCTGAATAATTTCGAGGTGCAACATGCCGAGAAAACCGCACCGGAATCCGAATCCCAGGGCCGCCGAAGATTCAGGTTGAAAGGTGAGCGAGCTATCGTTTAGTTGCAACTTTTCAAGGCTGTCTCTCAGGTTTTCAAAGTCTTCGTTGTCAATGGGATAAACCCCGGCGTACACCATGGGTTTCACATCTTCAAAGCCATGAATGGACTCTTCACAAGGCTTGTCAACGTGCGTGATAGTATCGCCGACTTTGATTTCCTTCGAAACCTTGATACCGGTAATGATATAGCCCACGTCCCCTGCGCTCATGACGTCCTGTTTCATCATATCCATTTGGAGAATGCCTACCTCATCGGCGGTGTACTCTTTCCCGGTGTGAAAAAAGCGGACCTTGTCACCTTTATTGAGGGTGCCATTTATTATTTTATAATAGGCAATAACGCCACGGAACGAATTGAAAACGCTGTCGAAAATGAGCGCTTGCAGTGGCTCATGGGGGTCGCCTTTCGGTGCGGGTATCCTGCCGACGATGGCCCGGAGGATGTCCTCCACCCCTTCTCCGGTCTTGCCACTGGCCAACACGATGTCCTCCTCGTTGACACCAGCCAGCTCCACGATTTGCTCCGTAACCTCATCAATCATGGCATTGGGCATATCTATCTTGTTGATGACAGGTATGATTTCCAGTTCGTGGTCCATCGCCAAATATAAATTGGAGATGGTCTGTGCCTGAATGCCTTGCGTGGCATCCACGATGAGCAAAGCCCCCTCGCAGGCGGCGATGGAGCGGGAGACTTCGTAAGAAAAGTCCACGTGGCCGGGCGTGTCGATGAGGTTAAGGGTATAAGTTTCGCCATCGGTATGCACATAACTCATTTGGATGGCGTGGCTCTTGATGGTGATGCCGCGCTCGCGTTCGATGTCCATGCTATCCAATGCCTGGGCCTGCATATCCCGTTCGGCGATGGTGCGAGTGGTTTCCAGCAAACGATCGGACAACGTGCTTTTGCCGTGGTCAATATGTGCGATGACGCAAAAATTGCGGATTTTTTTCATAAAAATGCTAAAAGACAAGAGGGCCAAAGACAAGAGGCAAACGCCATCAATACTGCTGATCGCACCATCCTTTGTACCTCAATTTTATTTTCGGGTTGCAAATATACGCAGAATAAGACCAAGGAGTTGCCCGGATTATTGCACCTCAAATCCGCATTGACCGTTGTATTTATGTATCCTTTCAGTCAGGACAGCATTATTCCTGAGAACCGCAAAACCCTTATCTCCATGCGCATCCTTATTTTCGCTGCTCTTCTCTTGTCCTTTGGGCAAATCGCACGGCCCCAGTCTGCCGATGTCGATTTGAAAACCATTCAATCGGCCGAAGTCTATTTCGACTTTGGAAAACACGACCTGAAACCTGCGGCCGATTCGGCCCTGGCACCGCTCATTCAGATTTGCAGAGAACGTGAAAACAGCCTCGTTCGCATTACGGCGCACACCGACTCCATTGGCACCAACGCCAACAACATTGCGCTCTCGGAGCGCCGCGCCGCCAGTGTGAAAAAATACCTGCTCGAACACGGCGTTTCTACCGCAAAATTCGAGCTTTCATGTTTCGGAGAAATGAATCCGGTCAGCACAAACCGTACAGATGAGGGCCGTCAGAAAAACCGTCATGCCACCGTGGAAATTTTGATTCCCATTCCCATGACCACCATCGAAGGAAATGTGCGCGACCCCAACTCTGGAAAAGGCATTGAAGCCAGCGTAGTGGTCCACACCAAAGAGTCCCGGGACAGCATGCTGACCGATACTGCGGGCTATTTCAAATCATCGGTACCAACGGGTGCTGTGGCCGGAGTGGATGTTTACGCCGAAGGGTATTTTTTTAAAACGCAAATGCTGAAAGCCCTGCCGGGCAAGATGCCGCTCCTCGTCATGGAATTGCAGCCCGCCGTACCCGGTGAGTCGGCCGACATTCGCAACCTCTATTTCGTGGGCAACCAGGCCGTTTTATTGGAAAAATCAAAGCCGTCATTGCCGCAGGTTCTCCGGTTTATGCAGATTAACAAGAATATGAAAGTGGAAATCGCCGGGCACGTGAACTTCCCCAACAGCCCGCCACGTCCCAAAACCACCTTCGAATACCGGCTCTCCGTGGCACGGGCAAAAATGGTGTATGACTACCTCCTTAAAAATGGGGTTAGCCCCGGCCGCAT
>CAZPHZ010000393.1:0-3024 GCA_964586035.1 uncultured Saprospiraceae bacterium | reverse complement strand
ACAAACATCGCCGACACAACCAACCATGGCAATAACTTGCCAGGAGACAAGACAAAGCGCACCGGTCAGGTAAATATTTTTAAGATAATTCCTCAGCATTGCCAAAAGTATTAAATGGACAAACTTTTTTGAATTGTTTATTAAAAACCAAGAGGTGTAATCGGGGGTTGTAAGATGATGTGCAAAGTACAAGGATAAAAAGAATTTCCCACAGGTTTTATTGTAACTTAGCGCCGCTTTTCTTCGAAGGCAATTGTTTTTCCATCACTTTATCAAGAACCCGCCGGGAAGTATAAATGTTTGAATGCACGGTCCCGGTATTAACGAGCAAGAATGAATAAGGATACCGCTATTTTTAATTTAATCGAAAAAGAACTGGAACGCCAGCGAAAAGGGATTGAACTCATCGCCTCCGAGAATTTCACCAGTTCCGGCGTACTCAGAGCCATGGGCTCCTGCCTCACGAACAAATACGCCGAGGGCTATCCTCTCAAACGCTATTACGGAGGTTGTGAAGTGGTGGACCAAATTGAACAATTGGCCATCGACAGGCTCAAAGAACTCTTCGGCGCCGAATACGCCAACGTGCAGCCCCACGCCGGAGCGCAAGCAAATGCCGCTGTGTTTTTGGCCGTTTTGCAGCCCGGCGACAAAATACTGGGTCTCGACCTGGCGCATGGCGGCCACCTTTCCCACGGTTCCCCGGTAAATTTTTCCGGCAAGGTCTTTCAGCCCGTTTTTTACGGTGTCGAAAAAGACACCGGCACCATTGATATGGATAAGGTAGAGGCCCTGGCGCTTCGCGAAAATCCCAAACTCATTATATGTGGTGCTTCGGCCTATTCTCGCGATTGGGACTACAAACGCTTCCGGGAAATCGCCGATAAAGTAGGGGCGCTTCTCATGGCTGATATTGCTCATCCCGCCGGGCTTATCGCCGCCGGACTGCTCAACAGCCCGATAGAATATTGCCATTTCATCACTTCCACCACTCATAAAACTCTCCGCGGGCCAAGAGGCGGCATCATCATGATCGGTCGCAACTTCGACAATCCCTGGGGCCGCAAAACTAAAAAGGGAAATACCATAAAGATGAGTGCTATCATGAACAGCGGCGTATTCCCTGGGATGCAAGGCGGGCCGCTGGAACATGTCATTGCCGCCAAGGCAGTAGCTTTTCACGAGGCTTTGCAACCTTCATTCAGAACTTATGCCCGAAAGGTGGTGAATAATTCAAAGGCCATGGCCAAGGCTTTTATGGCCAAGGGCTACAATCTCATATCCGGGGGCACAGATAACCACCTTATGCTCATCGACCTTCGGTCAAAAGGTGTTACCGGTAAGCAGGCCGAGGAAGCATTAGTGCGCGCCGATATCACCGTGAATAAAAACATGGTGCCATTCGATACAGAGTCGCCTTTTGTCACTTCGGGCATTCGCGTTGGCGTGGCTGCCATCACCACCCGCGGGATGGATGAGGCAGTATGCAGCAAAATTGTCGATTGGATGGATGCCATTATCACCGATACTGAGAACGAAGAGCTAATCATTCATACGCGCCAAGAGGTGAACCGGTTCATGGAGCAGTATCCGTTGTACACCGGGGAGAAAACTTTAGTAGCTTAGTTGGGCTGACGAGGTTTATTTGGTTGAAAGAATTTGATGTGATACTATCAACCTTGATCAACTCTGTTAACTTAATCCACCATTGTAAATCATCGATAAAAATCCGGCCTTGTCCGCCACCGCCTCAACATACACCATCAAGTTGCCCCAATTCGAGGGGCCATTCGACCTGCTTCTTTTTTTCATTGAGCGGGACGAGCTGGATATTTACAATATTCCCATCGCCAAGATAACGGATGATTTCCTCGCATACATCCGCCACATGGAGGCCATGAATATTGACCTGGCCAGTGAGTTTATCCTCGTCGCGGCCACCTTGTGCCGTATCAAGGCAAGGCTGCTCATTCCTCGCAAACCCGTAGACGAAGAGGGCAATGAAATAGACCCTCGCGATACGCTCGTGGAGCGTCTGCTCGAATACAAACGCTATAAAAGCGTTTTAGACGACATGCGAAAATTAGAGGAGTCACGCTCTGTGCGGGAACATAGGGGCAACGTGAGCCGGGAGCTGCGGCAAATTGCTTCTGTGGCGCTCGTGGACGTGGAATTGGAAAGTCTTACCCTGTTCCGGTTGCTGAAAACTTTCGAACGGCTGGTGAACAGGTTCGATGCTGATAAAAACAAGGTAATTCACACCGTTGTTCGGTGGAATTACACCATTGCAGAGCAGCAGCACTATATATTTTCAACCATTAAAAAAGGAATGAAAACCGACTTCAAAACTCTTTTTAGAAAAATGGAGAACCGCATCCATGCAATTATTACTTTTCTCGCCCTGTTGGAATTGCTAAACACCCACCAGCTTCAGATAATACAGGGTGAAGGTGTGAATAATTTTTGGTTGACCGCAGAATAAATTTCTCCGTTTCCCTGCCTTACAGCCTGATTTTTTTCATCCTTTCCAATTCACGCTTGTTGTCCTTGGCTTTAATGCTTTCCCGTTTGTCGTAGGATTTCTTCCCCTGGCCCAAAGCGATCTCCACCTTCACCATGTTGCGCTCTGAAAAGTAGATGCGGTACGGCACGATGGTCAGCCCTTTCTCTTTCACCCGGCGCTCCAATTTTTTAAGTTCCGGTTTGCGGAGCAGCAACTTGCGGGTGCGGCGGGATTCATGGTTTTCATGGGTGGCATTGTCGTATTCGCGGATGTACATGTTGCGAATGAAGAGTTCCCCTTTGTCGAACACACAATAAGCATCCTTCAGACCAGCCTGTCCTTTGCGAATGGACTTTACCTCAGAGCCAACGAGCATAATGCCCGCCTCGTGTTTCGAAAGGAGATTATATTCGTACACGGCCTTTCTGTTTACTATTTCTATCTTCTTAGCCATGAGGTGGTTGGAGGTTGATAGTTGATAGTTGATGGTTGATGGTTGATGGTTTGGACGTGCCGCTAAC
>CAZPHZ010000392.1:0-3036 GCA_964586035.1 uncultured Saprospiraceae bacterium | reverse complement strand
TTCAATGAACCACGGTACCCAGGGCGACGCCAATGGCGATCCGAATTCTAATGTGCTTGAAGCCATCAGTACCGGAGCGAGAGTTGTGGGTGGAGGTCTCGGCGGCCGCGGAGTTTTGAAAAAAGGCCCTACCATAAAAGACAACAGTCAGGAACATGGCACCATTTTTCTCGACGTCTGTGTGGACGCCAATGGGAGAGTCATCAGTGCAGAATACACACAAAGAGGCTCCACTACCAGTGACAGCCGTCTGAAACAGTTGGCCATCAGAAATGCGAAAGCATGGAAATTTTCAAAAGGAAGCATCGACAAGCAATGCGGAACAATACGATATGATTTCAAGCTGAAATAATATAAATCCAATCCCTATTTCAAAAAAAAGGGCGGGGTGTTCTGACGACCTTCGCCCTTTTCTCATGCATAACCTATACGAATGAAAAAATAAAACTTATCCCAGCCCTGCCAGAATCAAAAAATGCGGAAACTCTTTATTGAATTTCCGCATTGGTTATTTCATAGACCCCGGAATACCGGGATTGAATTCCCTTCTACTAATCCAAGACTATCATTTTTCTCGTAGCTGTGAAATCCTCCGTCTCGAGGCGGTAATAAAACACGCCCTGAGCAACCGGTAGTTCTTCCCTGCTGATGGTTATCTCATGGTAGCCCTTCACATAATCGGCACGGATGGACTTAACCTCCCTGCCGGAAATATCTAAAATTGTCAATGATGCATTCGCTGCCTCTGGCAGATTAAATCCTATTACGGTGAATCCGCCAAATGGGTTCGGCGTATTTTGAAACAATCCGAATTCGGCCGGATAGACGTCGTTGCCAAAAGAAAGTGCAACGTTTTGAATCTGCATGTCACTGGTATAGGCTTCTGCTCTTGTAAATCTGGAATTCAGATTTAAAACATCGCGGAGACGAACATCTTCCCGAGGCCTGAAGGTCAGCGTAAAATAGCTTGTTTCGAGTGTCCCATTCTTTTCATATCCCGTCTTATTCCAGCTCACTGTAATTATGCCATCGTCAATCATGGTGAATCCGAAATTATCCTCAGTCAGGGTATTGGAAAACAAGTTGGTAAACTCAACAGCATCTTTGTCGAATTCCAAAGTAAATTGAAATCCTTCCACCTCATCGGCTTGGGCAACAAACTCGATTGTCGCAGGAACATCTTTTTCAAGATAAGTATCTTCCAATTGGAAAGTAAAAGTTCCGTAAGTGTTGCGGTCATTGTTTCCGGCCAGTTGGTTTGGAATGGCCGAACCGTTCACATCGCCCACTTTAAGTCCAATGAAATTGGCGTCGAGCACGTTGGAAGGTACATTGTTGAAATTTAACAACTCCGGGAAGCTCGTGGAAAATGGGTCCGCCGGATCCGGAAATACGAAATTCTTGTCCACAAACCGCCATGAAGTGTTGTTCGGAAATTCAGTGTTGATGAATAAAATGAGCTTCCGCAATTCCACAAGGTCAAAGGTGGTCACGGAATTGGATTTGTTGATGTCGGCAGCAATAATTTTGTACGGAGAATCGAGCACCTGAACGCCGAGGATGTGCTTTGTGATGAGCACTAAATCGAACGTACTAACTCCGTTTAATGGTTCGACATCTTTTAAGGGAAGAACAGTATAATCACCGCCGAGAGGTACATCTGCAAATTGGTAGGCCCCGTCCGAACCAGTCATCACCAGGGATGAACTGCTTCCACTGAGGTGCATTTCCACATCTTGAAGCGATTCGTTATCTTCGTTGGTAATCGCCCCACCCATCGCAATTAGTGGATCTGTTCCACCGCAAACCTCCATATTGTCTTCTACGCCAATAAGTGTTTGGCAATAATCCTGGTTGCCTGCCGCATCGGTCACCCAAATATTCACGAGCACACCGCCAATATTATCACAATTAAAAACGATGCTTTTATCATTCACATTGGAAGAAAACGAGAACTGGAGGTCTCCTTCACAATTGTCGAAACTCGCTTCGTTCAGGTCAGACGCCCAAACCTCTATCATGGGGGGGGTGGTATTCATCAATTCAACAACCAAACCCGTTTTGCAATAGGGAACCGGGTTCTTGCAATCTTTTACGGTCACCGTGGAGTTGCAAAAAGCCTGGTTATTGCAATTGTCGATTGCGTGAAAGGTAACCTCATAAACACCTGGAGTCACCCCCACAAACGGACCGGAACCATCACCCAAATCACCGCTTGCGGTGATGGTAACATCCTGACTGCAATCATCAACCAGGGGTGTTGGCAATGTCACAGTAGCAGCACATGTATTATCCAAAATACAAACATCGGTAATGAGGCATCCCGCTGAAAATACCGGCTCCACTGTGTCGATAACTTTTATGACCTGTTGATGAGTGATGTATCCATCCCACGGGTCTGAGTCGGGGTCAGTGTCGGGATTGGTGACATCGGTGGCATTGGCTACACCGGGCATACTGGCAGAATTCCAGCTATCGCGATAGGTGCGGTCGTCGCAATCTCCATCGCCGTCGAGGTCGCATTGTGGGAAAGGAAGCCCCATTTGGCTCTCCGGTTGTTCCAGCACTTCTTCGTCTATATCAGCGCCCACAACGCACCAGTTGATGATGGTCCAGGTACGCAGAATTTTATAACAGGCATCGGGCACGACATTGAAATATTCGTCTTCAAAAGATACAGCGGCCAATTCGCAGGTTTCAAAATAAATCTTCGGCTCGCCGAAATCAGGCACCGTTGTGCCACAATTCACTAATACGTCAGCAGGAAATTCCACAACCCAATTGGACACATGATCTACGTTGATAAGCTGCTGGCATGAACCGGAAGTGTTACCACCATTGTCCACTGCTGTCCAAGACCGGCTAATGGTGCCTTCGAGGCATTGGTCTATGTTTAAGGACAAAGAGCGGTCGAGAGTAAGGTCGCAGTTATCGGCAAATGTTGGCACCGCGAAAAACTGGTCGAGAAGTTGGCTCTGCTCCTCCTGAGTCAGACAGGCGAGTGCCGTTTGTATTTTTTCAGCATATATTGTCTAT
>CAZPHZ010000391.1:0-3041 GCA_964586035.1 uncultured Saprospiraceae bacterium | reverse complement strand
CTTCAGCAACATCTTCGGGAGATGGGTTCGTTCTGAGTCTAAGTAAAATTTGCGTTATTCGCCGTTTTGGTAAAAAAAATGCTAACGAAACGTTTCGTGCGTCGTTAGCACTTTTTTTGTCCTATTTCACAACTCCGGATTGCCTTTTTCCGATGTTCAAAGCCCGGCTCATTTTGCCAAATATCGCAGTGTTTTCATACATGCCGGCAAAGAGTTTGGCTCCGGGACCCCAGGAAAAGACCGGAATGAGAGAGGCCGTGTGATGATCAGTGGTAAAGCCTGCTCGAATGGTATCCCAGGTGGAGCCGGGGTTAATGGCATAGCCGCCGGTTTCGTGATCGGCGGTTACGATGACGAGAGTCTGCCCATCTTTTTTGGCAAAATCGAGCACGGCACCTATGGCCTTGTCGAAGTCTATCATTTCACTTATGATGTATTCTGAATCATTAGCGTGCCCTCCCCAGTCAATTTGCGAACCCTCTACCATGAGCAAGAAACCATGCTCTGCTCCGGCAGCCAGGGTGGCACTGGCAGCTCCGGCAGCGGCGGGCAAATAGTCCCTTCCTTCGACAGCTTTCGACGGCTTTCCAAAGGCTGAGAAATAGGCAAATTTTCTACCGGGCTCTATTTTCAAATCTTGAAATTTGCTCAGAGAGAAATCCGACACGGCATACCCTTTTTTCCATAGTTCGTTGATGAGGTTGCTACCGTCGGTGCGCTGGTCAAAATACTTTTTACCTCCTCCCACGAAAAAGTCTACCCCGGCAGATACGAGGTCCACGGCGATCGCTTCTTCCATATTTCGGTCGGGTTTATGTGCATAAAACCCGGCGGGGGTGGCGTGCGTAATGGTAGAAGTGACCACCAGCCCGGTGCGCATACCAGCCGCTTTGGCCAGCTCAAAAATGGAAGTCACCGGCTTGCCATTCTCGTCAACGCCTATGGCGCCATTATAGGTTTTATGGCCCGATGCAATGGCGGTGGCTGCCGCTGCCGAATCGGTAATAAGTTCACCAGAGGGATGGGGTTTTTGTAAACCTACATGGGTAAATTCTTCCAGGTTGAGCCGGTTCCCGTTCATATACATACCGGCTGTTATCTGGGTCAGGCCCATGCCATCCCCAATCATCAGAACGATGTTTTTTGGACGCTGAAATAAAATGGAGTCGGTTGGGACTTCGTTTCCGGGAAGGTTGGGGCCTGAACCTTGCCGCGGATTGCATGCGGCAAGACACAACAAAAGGGTGAATATCAGAAGTTTTTTCATATCTAAGAGGTGGCATTAGCCGGATTGGTGAGTATTCCGGCATATATTCATGGTGTTTTAATGGAGGGCAAAGTTAACCATTCTTCCCCATCCTTTAACTCATCACATAGCGCTTGCCCGGCAATGAGCGAACAAGCCCTTTGAATTCGAGGTTTAGAAGTGTTGCTGCCAATTCGCTGTTGGCGATATCTGTCTGGTAAGCTATCTGGTCAATGCCTATTTCTTCCTCTTTTTGAATAAGGTCCAATAGCTGTTTTTCCCGGCCGGTCAGGTTGGGGAATAATTCAGCTTGAAATGATTTCTTTTCTTCCCCTTTTACCTGCTTCCATCTCATTGCTTTGGCTACATCTTGGGCCGACTCCACCAATCTCCCGAGGTTGTTTTTTATTAAAAGATTGCACCCTTTGGAAAACTTGTCCGTCGTGCGGCCAGGTACTGCAAATACCTCCCTGTTGTAGCTGTTGGCTTGTTGCACCGTGATGAGGGAGCCGCCCTTCTCCGCCGATTCCACCACGATGAGGGTATCGCACAATCCTGCGACTATGCGATTGCGCATGGGAAAATGCTCCCGGTCGGGTCCCGCTTCATGAGTAAACTCCGTCAAAAGGCCACCATGTTGCATCATTTCCTCGGCCACTTTCCGATGTTGTGCCGGGTAAATTTGCGAAAGTCCATTTCCGAGAACGGCCACGGTTTCCAGTCCTTTTCTCAGACTCGCTCTGTGTGCGGTCACATCTATTCCATATGCCAGCCCGCTGATAATAAGAGGGTTAAACGCTGCAAGACCCTCGATGAGATTTTCGCATATTCCCGTCCCTCGCGTAGAGGGTGTACGGGTGCCGACAACAGCCACCACTCGTCTTGCGTTGAGTGCCGCTGTGCCTTTGTAGTAGAGCAGAATAGGAGAATCGTAAAGTGGACTCAGCCGTTGAGGAAAATTCTTATCGAGATAAAAAAGCGGGGTGATTTCATTTTTCTCTAAAAACAGCATTTCTTGTTCAGCCTCTTCAAGAGCCGTTTTGCTCAAGACGTTCATAGCCACCTGCCTGCCGATTCCTGGAATTTTGAGCAAATCCTTTCGCCGGGCTTCAAAAACATCTCGTACACCTCCGCAATAGCTCACTAAGTTTTTGGCAGTCACAGCACCTACCAAGGGTATTTTGGTCAAAGCTATTTTATAAAGAAGGTCTTTCATTATTTTTGCTTTTAAGGGGGGGCTGCTTTCTAAGCAGCCAAAGACCGCAGCCACGATATACCTGTTTTCATCACAAACATAACTCAAACCAAAAATAATGAAAGGATTTCGTTCGAAAATAGAAGTCATCATCGTCGGGGCACTCGCCCTGCTTTTTGTCATTTGGGCCGTGTCCAAATGCAACGCCTCCAAAGAAAAGTTGCAGGATGAAGCCGCTTCCGAAGCCCTCGAAGACAGCTTAGCCAACCCCGCCCCAACAGGTGAAGTGACACCGCAGGGAGGAACCGCCAAGTCCGGAAATAAGAATCAACCGGCCTCCGAATCTTCGCCATCCACCGCTGCTTCCAACCAGCAATACACCCGCCTATACATCACCATAGACAACCTGAAACTTCGAAATGAGCCGGGACTGAAAGGAGCCGTCATCACAAAGCTGAAACTGTTCGACCGGGTCTATTTCCTCGATGAAATGACCGACTCCACCACCCAGGTCAACCTCGGTTACGAGATTGCCGACGAGCCTTGGGTGAAGGTGAAAACCATGAAAGGCCAAACCGGCTGGGTCTATGGCGCCGGCGT
>CAZPHZ010000390.1:0-3044 GCA_964586035.1 uncultured Saprospiraceae bacterium | reverse complement strand
CCGCTCTCGCGTGTGAGTCGCGATGCTGTCGTTCTTTTCACATGCTTTTTCGCGAAAGCGAAAAGAACCGCCGCCGTAAAAAACGGAGGGTCCGCCCACACAGGAATACACCCCCATGACGGGCTTGTTGCCGCCCTTTGCCACCTGGTAGGGCGTCGTTTTATCGTAATGAGGTGTGAGGTCGATGGATGCCCGGGTTCCCCAGTTTTCGGGGCCGCGCAACACCCAGTCGCCGCGTTCCAGCATGAGTACGTTCTTACCGGCATTTACCAATTGGTGAGCCGTCATGGTGCCCCCGAAACCGCTTCCGATGACGATGGCGTCATAGTTTTTTTTGGCTTTCATGTAGTAAAAAATATGAATGGCAAAGGTAGGGTTTCGAAAATGGCCGGGTGGTGAAATACCGAAACAAGTTCAGTACTGGCTGCCAATTAACGATTGCTTTTGGCTGTGCTGTTATCATCAGAGGTGTAAATCACGGGAAAAGAAAAGGACGAGTAATGAGCAAAAGGTTTATTGGCAGTCAGTGGTAGTTTGTATTGCCTGGCAAAACCATCGAGGAAGATTGCAAGCTTCCCGGTAGCTACGTTTTTCGAATTCGGCTTGAGGTAAAAGCCGATGTGCTCGATGCTTCCGTTTTTGTTCCAAAAGAAGTGCATCCAGGCTTTGATGCCTTTCAGGTCGTACCCGGTGAGGTTAGCGTAGGCTTCCATTTCCCGCATCATGCTCATAAGTTTGCCGAATGCAAGGTTCATATCTCCGTCACAGGCTTCGAGCAAGGTGCTGTACCCGGGTACTATAGCTTCGTACGCTTGATCGTGCTCGCCCAATATAAAAACCACTGGAAGACCGGACATGGAGGAGTCTGCGGCCGATGTTTGTGTGAATGCGGTAGAAGTTATCCCCCCGCAAAGAAGCAAGAGGACCCAATATTTTGCCACGAAAGCCTGCATAGGTTTGAGTTTTACAAAAGCCAAAAAATGTCACTTCGATTCTCATTCGGCGGAGCGGGGGACGGGGTGGCAGTTGTGTAAGCCGGTCGTGGGTGTAAGGTTTGGGATTATGAAACGCTTGGGTTAAAGTATGTAGTGTTTCATAAAAAGTGGGGTGAATAAAAAAAGCAGGAGAGTAAAATACGAACGATTATAGGCAAAAGTAATAATTTCAGGCCACGTTCTAATCGTTCGTCGAAAACTGCGCCAACTTTTATTTCTAAGGCGCTATCTTGCAGATATTTACAGATAGGCCTTCACAATAAAACCACAGGCCCAAATTCCTTCTGACAATAAAAACGGCTTTTCATGATAATCGACATTTTGTTTCTGATTTTCGGAGGTTGGGGATTTTACCAGGGCTATTCCCGAGGCATCATCAAAACTGTGTTCACCGTGTTTGCCATTCTCTTCGGCCTCGTGGCTGCTTTTAAATTGTCGCCCGCAGCAACCCGTTTTTTGGAAACTGCGTTCAACACCGAAAGCCCCTTCACTTTCGTAGCGGGATTCCTCCTGGCCTTTTTGGTCACTCTGATCCTCATGCGAATCATCGCCAACTTTTTTGAAAAAGCCCTCCGTGCAGCCAACATCAATTTCGTGAACAAATTCGCCGGTGGTTTTTTATTGGCGGCGCTCTACCTTCTTCTTTACAGCATCCTTCTTTGGTTTGCGGATAAATCGCACATCACCACCTATAAAGCCACCAATGAATCCATCACCTACGCCTATCTAAAGGAATTCCCCCATAAAATGAAAGGCGTGTACGAATACGTCAAACCTGCTTTTCAGGATTTTTGGCGGGAGTCGGTGAAATTCATGGATAAAATGGAAGAAAAGAGCATAGAACAAACTGAGTCGCAACCCACCATATTCGACCTGCCCGACGAGGAAAAGACAAAGAAACCAACGGAGTAATGGGGGGAGAGTTTCAGGTTTCGGAGACAGCCAACTTCATCACAGCAGCAAAAATAATAGCGGGCAATACCTCACCTCTCTCAATCCTTACCTTTCAAAACAATATTATCCGAGTCGAGGCCTGCGGCAGACATTGCCGCTTCGATGTCTTCACAGGGCTGCGGGTTTCCATTTTTATCAATTAAAAATTGGGTGTAGCCCAAATGGCGGGCGTAGGCTATGGCCTTACGGTGAGCATCCCGCTGACTGCTGTCCGATAAATATTCCATGACGAGGGTAGGCTTGTGCCTGGTAAGCAGGGCCTCCATGCCGCGCAAAACCTGGGGCTCGGCACCTTCCACGTCGATCTTTACTAAATCGGGCAGATCATTTTTCTCTAAAAAATAGTTGTCGAGACGGATGCCCTGCACATTTATAGATTGTGGCGGATTGCGGCGCAGCCAGCCAGATGTGCCGGCATCGGGCATAACGAGCGTATTGTATTCCGAAAAAAGTACCGGAAATTCATGGAAAGTGAGTGGCCTATTGCTGTCGGAGACAGCGCGGTGTAGCGGCGTAATGTTGGCGTGTGGGGCCGTATTTTTTTCCAAAACACCGAAGGTGGAGCGGGAGGCTTCGAACGAATACACAAGTCCAGTTGGACCCACCAGGTGAGATGCGAGCAAACTGAAATAGCCGAAATGGGCACCCACATCGGCAAAAGTTTCACCCGGGTGCAGGTGGTTCAACATATAACGTGAAAGCCGGATTTCCGAGTCGTGGGTTTTGGCACCAAATAGGAAAATCTCCGTGGCAGATGGTAACACCACCTCCATGCAAGTGCCGAAAAAAGTACGGGCATGTGCGAAGCGCCCTCTTTTGCACAGCGGATAAATGAGCCGCCAATACCCGATGGCGGCAGTATAGCGCAGAGGATCATGCAGAAAACGCCCGGCGCGGCTGCCTCCAGCTATGTGCGCGATGTCGTCAAGTTTTTTGTCTAACGATAACAGTTGCTGTGTTTTCATTGCCGGATTTGATTAGGCGGATACGGCGGGGGGTATAACGCACGCAAAACGCCGCGGACGGCGGCGGGACGGAGGGGCGCGCTCGGCAGCACGCCGGCCACCAACTCGCCGCCGAACACGAAGACCGCCC
>CAZPHZ010000389.1:0-3069 GCA_964586035.1 uncultured Saprospiraceae bacterium | reverse complement strand
ATGTGTCGCGCTCGGTGGGCACGATGCGCTCTTTCGGGAAAAACCGCAGCGGGTTGTACGTCAGGGTGTTTGCCCCAATCGGCCGGTAAAAGGTGTTCTTTAAAAAAGCCTCCAATTGCTGCCCTGACAGTCGCTCCACCACCAGCGGGTACAGGATGAACGACAGGTCGGAATACACGTAGGCCTTTCCCTTGTTAAGTGGTTGTTGCCGGATGCCTTTGTAAATCTTTTTTCTGAAATTTTTAAATAAAAACAAGCTGTCCGTGATGCGAACGGGATAGCGCCGGGAGTAGTGACTTTTGAACGAACGGCGTTTCCATTTGCCGTTTTTCTTTTGGGCCCGTTTCCAAAAGACGATACTCGGTTTCAACCGCCCATAATGGGCCAGAAGTTCCCGGTAAGTGATGTTCGCCTTGTTTCCCTTTTTGAAAAAAGTGATGTATTGTTTTAGCGGTGCGTCTAGGTCGAAGCGGCCTTCGCCGTAGAACTTCATCAGAGCGGGCAAAGTAGAGGTCACTTTGGTCACCGAGGCAAAGTCGTAGATGTCCGTGGTGCGCACGGCATGCAGGCTATCGTAAGTATGAAACCCGTATGCACGGTGAAAAACCACCTGCCCATCCTTTGCCACGAGTACCTGCGCTCCTGGATAGGCGTGCGTGATGATGCCCTCCTCCACGATGGCGGAAATGCTGTCATTGAGCAACCGGCCATCCATGCCCACAGTGGCCGGTGGGGCATAGCCCAGCCGCAAGTGCCAGGGCCTAGGCATGCCCCCGAAAAGCGCTTGAGCAGCCTGTGACAAACCGGCATCGCCAGTATCGGGTACCACCACCAAAGTCTGAGCCTGCCGGAGCGATGGCAGATGGCGGAGGATGGTAGCGGTATCTCCAAAAATTACCACCACAACTTTGCTGCTTCGCAAACAAGTGTCCAGCTGTTTTACAAAGACAGCAACACCCGGTTCATTCGAGCCATACGCGGTGGAATTTATCCCAAAAATATTTATCTCATCCCCAGGCACGGAAGGTGGCAGGGTGGGTGGCGAGGCGTACTTTTGCAGCGTTTTTTCAAATGCATTCTCTCGCTCCAGCCCGAAGGTGTGCCAGTATATAGTGCGGTGGCCGAGGTCTTTGATGGGGATCAACTGACCGTCATTTTTTGAAACCACAATGGAGCGATTCGTTTCAAGCCACTTTTCCACCTCCGGATTTGCTCCATGAGGCTGGGCAAAAGTTTTGGCAGCCAGCCAACAAAAACTCAAAGTGAAAATCAGAGAATACTTTATCATCGTTATAAAAGTCCTAATTTTGGGTGGCGCAGGCAACCATGGAACAGGACACTGCGTCTTATGAATGTTTTTTCTGAACACCTCCAAAACCATCCAAACATACGACCATGATTTTGAAAAGCCTCGGTATATCTTTTTTTGCGCTTTTTTTTTGCGGATTTCTTGCAGCCCAAAATGACACCAGCCTCGTACAATTTTCAGGAATGGTACTCGATGGCACCACTTCCGACCTTATACCGGTACCTTATACCAATATTTTGGTAAAAAATAAAGGCCGGGGCACCTATTCCGACTTCAATGGATTTTTCTCCATTGTGGTGAAAAAAGGAGATGCCATTGAGTTTTCTGCCGTAGGTTACAAAACCGTCGAGTACATCATTCCTGCCGAGCTGGAGGACAATCACTACTCTCTGGTGCAACTCATGACCCAAGATACTATCAACCTTCCCGAAACCATCGTATTCCCCTGGCCAAGCAAAGAGCATTTTAAGTTGGAGTTTCTGGCCATGGACGTCACTTCCGAAATGCAGGCCCGCGCATTGCAAAATGTAGCGAATGAAACCCTTGAACAAATGCGCAGCACCGTGTCCACCGATGGCCGGGAGCACGCCAATTATTATCTGCGGCAGCAGGCCCGCAGCTATTACTACATTGGCCAACAGCCGCCAATGAACATTTTCAATCCAATAGCCTGGAAGCAGTTTTTCGACGCTTGGAAACGTGGTGATTTTAAAAAGAAAAAGAAAAAGTGAAGAGAGAAAGGCGCTTAGAGAAGCCGGCCATTTTTCATTATCCAGCCGAACAGATATTTTTAAACGTTGACGTCTGAGGTTGGGAGTTCAACCTTCCTTTCCCGCCTGAATCGAGCTATGTGCGAAATCCGCAATAAAGTCATCTCCCAAAAATGAGGGAACGTAAGTGCTCACTTTTTAACTAATGAGTCGTCCAGCCTGCTGGCCATGCGCTGTATAGCGTCAATGATGTAATCCAGGGCCGGTGGATATTGTACGTATTGCATTTTGCGTTCGTCTTCGCCCCAAATGGCGACGGTCACCACTTTTTTCCGGTTACCATATGTCACGGAGAGCCGCAGGGGTATGGGCGTGGGTTTCAGACTTTTCCGTTTGAAACAGGCGGGGTCTGTGCAGTCGTAAACGCGCTCGAAATTGAAGAAATTTTGCTTAACCACGTATTCGGCAAACTGTTCAAGTTCTTCCCTCGGAATGTTTTTCTTGTTTACGAACAAGCCCTGGTTAACGCTCTGATACTCCTGGATAAGCCGTCCGTCGGTTTTTAGATGGATGAAGTCTTTTATTACCGGATCTATTCCACCGTAATAGCCACCACCGATCAATTCCACATTAATGTAAGTTAGCTTTAATTTGGGCTGGTATTTTTTTCTTCTGCGTTCCTTTCTCTTTTTTCCAAAGGCAAGCCATCCTCGCTTGTTCTTCTTTACTTTTTTGGGACTATCCGATTCCACGATGACTTCAGGAAGTTCGTTTGGTGGCCTTACGAATGGTGCGTCTTTGCTGTCCACCCTCACAAAATGGTATTGGTAGGTGCCTTTGCTGTTGCGAGGGTTAAATTCCAACACCAGCACGGATTTATTTATACTGGAAATTTTGAACTTACTGACATGCTGGAAACTGTAAAACAGATTGCGCCCATCGAGGCTCCAATTGCCGCGCGTCATGTTTCCGTTTAGTAGTTGTTGATAAGTATAATCGTAACGGATATACAGGTAAAAGACATATTGGCTATCTGTGTGGTGAGGCAGA
>CAZPHZ010000388.1:0-3072 GCA_964586035.1 uncultured Saprospiraceae bacterium | reverse complement strand
CCTTTTGCGATGCGCGGCACGTGTGGTCACAGCATGGCAACAACATCGCCTTTGCCGGCGACAGGTTTGGCAACTTCGATATTTTCGTGATGCCCGCCCGCGGTGGCCAGGCCACGCGGCTGACTTACCACTCGGCCAGCGACTATCCCAGCGATTTTACGGCGGACGGCAACGCCGTAATTTTCACCTCAAGCAGGCTCGATGCGGCGAGCAACCAGCAGTTTCCGAGTGGGGTGCTGCCGGAATTGTACGAGGTGCCCGTTGCCGGAGGCATGCCCAAACAAATCATCACCACTCCCGCTCAAGATACCCGCACCAATACCGATGGCTCCATCCTCGTCTTCCACGACCGCAAGGGGTACGAAGATGAATTCCGCAAACACCACCAATCGTCGGTGACCCGCGATGTGTGGAAGTACGAATCCAAATCCGGGAAATACACTAAGCTGACGGACTTTGCTGGCGAAGACCGGAACCCCGTTTTCGCCCCCGGCGAAAAAGAAATTTATTACCTGAGCGAGGAAAAAGGCTCGTTCAATGTTTTTAAAATGAGCCTCGATGGCGGCCCTTCCACCCAGGTTACTTTTTTGGAAAAAGACCCCGTCCGGTTTCTGACCATCAGCAAAAACGGCACTCTTTGTTTCAGCTACAACGGTGAAATTTACACGATGAAAGAAGGCGGCCTCCCGAGAAAAGTGGCCATCACACTGCTCAATGACGGCCGCTACAACCCGGAAAAAATAGAACCCGTGACCGGCGATGCCACGGAAATGGCCCTGTCGCCCAACGGCAAGGAAGTGGCGTTTGTGTACCGGGGGGAGGTATTCGCCGCCTCGGTGAAAGAGGGCACCACCCGTCGCATCACCAACACGCCGGAGCAGGAGCGCTCCATCAGCTTCAGCCCCGATGGCCGCTCCATCCTCTATGCCAGCGAGCGGGATGGCAGTTGGAATGTGTACCAGATATCCCTGGTGCGCGATGAGGAAAAATACTTTTTCAATTCTACCTTGCTGAAAGAAGAACCCGTGGTGGCCACGCCCGCCGAGGAGTTCCAGCCGGCGTATTCCCCCGACGGGAAAGAGGTGGCCTATCTGGAAGAGCGTACCGCCCTGAAAGTGATGAATTTGAAAACAAAAAAATCGCGGCTCGTCATGCCGGGCGATAAGAATTACTCCTACTCCGACGGCGACCAGTATTACACGTGGTCTCCCGACAGCAAATGGTTTTTAGTGGAATTTCTGCAGCCGCAACAATGGATAACGCAATGCGGCCTCGTCAGTGCCGAAGGCGGCAAAGAAGTGGTGAACCTCACCCAAAGCGGGTACAATAACCTACACCCGGTTTGGGCCATGGACGGAAAGATGACGATGTGGTTTTCCGACCGCGATGGCATGAAAAACGATGCAAGCTGGGGGGGCGAACTCGACGCCTACGGCATGTTTTTCACGCAGGCTGCTTACGATAAATACAAGTTGGACGAGGAAGAATTCGAGCTGGGAAAAGACGAGGACAACGGCGATGAAAAAAAGAAAGAGGAAAAAAAGGACAGCACCAAAGTGGAGCCGGTGAAAATCGAACTCGACGGCATAGAAGACCGCAAGGTGCGGCTCACGGTGAACTCCTCGCGGTTCAGCGGGGCGGTGTTGTCGAAAGACGGCGAGAAGCTGTTTTATTTAGCGAAATTCGAAAAGGGCTACAACCTGTGGCAGACCAACCTCCGCACGAAAGAAACCAAAATGCTGGTGAAACTGAATGCGGACGGTGTCGGTGATTTAATCCTCGATAAAAAAGGCGAAAACCTGTTTCTGCTGGCCGATGGCAAGTTGTCGAAAGTTGCGGTGAAAGACGGCAAAAAGAAGGGCATCGGCATCCACGGTGAGATGGTGCTCAACAAGGCCGTCGAGCGGGACTATCTCTTCAACCACGTCTGGCGGCAGGTCACCAAAAAGTTTTACAAAAAAAACCTGCAGGGGGTGGACTGGGATTTTTATAAGACGGAATACGCCCGTTTCCTGCCCCACATCAACAACAACTACGACTTTGCGGAATTGCTGAGCGAGATGCTCGGCGAACTCAATGCCTCCCGTACGGGGGGCCGCTACCGGCCCAAAGCCGAAAACGGCAGCAAGACGGCCAACCTCGGTCTCTTTTACGATGAAAATTATAAAGGTAAAGGCCTCAAAATCGCAGAGGTTATGGAAAAAAGCCCTGTTCAGAAAAGCGATTCAAAAATCAAAGCAGGGGTGGTTATTGAAAAAATCGACGGGCAGGAAATAAGCCCCGCCAACAATTTTTATCAACTCCTCAACCGCAAAGCCGGCAAAAACACCCTGCTCTCCCTTTACGACCCCGCCTCCGGCGAACGCTGGGAGGAAACGACGAAGCCCATCAGCCAAGGTGCAGAAAATGAACTTCGCTACAAACGATGGGTCAAAAACTGCCGCCACCTCGTGGACAGCCTCTCCGGCGGAACCATCGGCTACGTGCACGTGCGCGGCATGAACGACCCGAGCTACCGCACGGTTTATGAGGAAGTGCTCGGGAAAAACGCCGGCAAAAAGGCCCTCGTTGTGGACACCCGCTTCAATGGCGGCGGCTGGCTCCACGACGACCTCGCCACCTTCCTCGCCGGTAAAAAATACATGACCATGATGCCCCGCGGCCAAAACCTCGGCAACGAACCGCAATTCAAATGGACGAAGCCCTCCGTGGTGGTGATGAGCGAGAGCAATTACTCCGACGCCCACATGTTCCCCTACACTTACAAAGCGCTCGGCATCGGCAAGCTCGTCGGCATGCCCGTGCCCGGCACCGGCACCGCCGTGTGGTGGGAGCGCTTGCAGAACGGCATGGTCTTCGGCATCCCGCAGGTGGGCATGGTCGGCAATGACGGCAAATACCTCGAAAACCAGCAACTCGAACCGGATGTCAAAGTGCCCAACGACCCCGGCGAAGTAAGCAAGGGCCGCGACCAGCAATTGGAAGCCGCCGTGAAGGTGCTGAAAGAAATTATTAAACCGTGAATGGAGGTTGAGAAAGGTTGAGAAAGGTTGAGGAAAGTTGAGGGGGTTG
>CAZPHZ010000387.1:0-3085 GCA_964586035.1 uncultured Saprospiraceae bacterium | reverse complement strand
CAAACCAACCTCGACCGCTTCGAGCTGTTTTTCCCGGAGCGGCGGCAGTTTTTTTTGGAAAATGCAGACCTCTTTTCCAACTACGGCTACGAGACTATCCGCCCTTTTTTCTCCCGCCGCATCGGGTTGAATGCCCCGATCCGTTATGGGGCCAGATTGAGTGGCAAGCTCAACAAAGACTGGCGTATCGGCCTGCTGGACATGCAGACCGGCAAATCGGGCGAGACCATTCCAGCTCAAAATTTCGGCATGTTCTCCCTTCAGCGAAGGGTATTCGCCCGCTCCAACATCTCCGCTATTTTTGTCAACCGGCAGTCATTCGACTATGCTGAACAGACGGACAAAACAGCTGTCACAGAATACAACCGCAACCTCGGCTTCGAGTACAACCTCGCCTCCTCGAACAACCTCTGGACGGGTAAGCTGCTCTATCTGAAAGCCTTTACCCCCGGTTTGAAAAGCAATGACCAGGTGATGGCGGGCAACCTTGAATACAAGGCCCGTAGTTGGGATTTCAGATTGCAGTTTGAAAATGTGGGTGAAAACTTCCGCTCGGAATCGGGCTTCGTGCCGAGGGTGGGCTACAACCATTTGGTACCTTATGCCAGCCGCTTGTTTTTCCCAAAATCCACCTGGCTGCTCAGCCACGGCCCTGCTATAAAACTCGATTTCTTCTTCGATGAAAATTTGAAGCAAACAGATAACGAACTGGTGCTGCTCTACCGGGCCAGCATGCTCAACCGCAGTGAATTTTTATTTTGGACGGCACATAATTTCGTCCGGCTTGCTTCACCATTCGACCCTACCAACTTTGCTGGCGATACATTAGCTGCCGGTACGGAGCATGACTGGAACGCTTTCGGATTCAAATTCACCTCGCAGCCGCAACGCCTTTTCACCTGGAGTCTGGACACCCGCTACGGCGGCTACTATGCCGGCGGAAAAAGAATGCATTTTGGTGGTGAGCTGGGCTACCGATTCCAGCCCGTTGTGGCCGTTGGTGTTTCTTTCAACTACAACCATATCGAATTTTTCGACGACCCACAACTGCCGGGAACGCTTAAAAATAAAAATTACGACTTCTGGCTCATTGGCCCCCGCATTGACGTGACGTTGACCAACAAACTATTTTTTACCAATTTTCTCCAGTTCAACAATCAGACGAAAAATGTAAACCTGAACACCCGCCTGCAATGGCGTTACAGTCCTGCTTCCGACCTCTTTCTGGTTTACACGGACAATTACTACGAAGACCTTTCGAGCGTACGGAACAGAGCGCTGGTGTTCAAGCTGACGTATTGGTGGAATCTGTAGCTATGGTGCCGGGCAGCGGCAACGTGTATCCGTATTTTCAGGAAACCCATCCATTCATGCGGCCTATGTGTTGCTGGCGGAATTCGGAAGTTTGAATTTTGTGTGCCCCATTTCTTGCCAAAATCCCGAATTTCTGTAAATTGGGTCAGTAACCAAAACGCTGACGACACCAATGAAACGACCCGTTTTAAAAAGCGAAATCAGCCTAAAGGGCGTGCGCTCCATCACCGCATCTTCCGACAACAAAGTTTGGCTCGACAACAAGCTCCTCAGGTTTGAAAAGAGCCTCAAAGTAAGAACCCATACCCTCGCCGGTTTCAATTGGGGCAATGACGAAGCCGGGGGGGCGCAACTCGCTCTTGCCATTTGCCTGGAACTATACCCTCAGGACTTCGCCATAGCGGTTTATCATGATTTTAAATCCGCTTTCATTTCACCCATCCAGGAAGACAGCTTTTTGCTAAAAATCGACCTTTCTGCCTTCAATGCCCGGATAGCCGGAAGCCAGCGCGAAATTTCCTGAAACCGGGCCTGGCCTGCCGGGGTTTAGATGTGATTTCAATCCAGAAACCAATGCAAACTTTGACGGCAAATACGTCGTTATGCGATTCTCCAGAGACTTCCCTACCTTAGCCGCTCCCAACGGCCAAAGTCCAACTATCCAATTCTCGATTTATGGATTTCAAAAAGCTCTTTGCTGTTCCCTCGCCCTATACCGTTCTCATGCTGGTCATCGTGCTGGCAGCTGCGGCCACCTGGCTCATCCCGGCGGGTAGTTACGGTAAATTGGCGTATGACGACGCCAAAGAAACATTCTTGGTGGAAACATCGGATGGACAAAAGGCGCTCCCTGCCACGCAAGCCACGCTCGATGAACTGGGCATCCGCATCGGGGTAGATAAATTCCTCTCGGGCAGCATTCGCAAACCAGTGGCGGTGCCCGGAACCTATCATCCGGAGGAAGCTGAGCCGCAAGGTATCATCAAAATATTACAGGCCCCCATCGAAGGTATCTATGAGGCGATGGACGTGATATTGTTTGTACTCATCATCGGGGGTTTTATCGGCGTGATGCGGCATTCGGGTATGTTCGAGGCAGGGGTACAGTGGCTGGCGCAAAAACTGAAAGGCCGCGAAAGCTGGCTCATCATCATCATGACTTCGCTCATGGCGTTGGGTGGCACTACTTTCGGCATGGCCGAAGAAACCATGGCCTTTTTCCCCATCCTCGTCCCCATTTTCCTGGCGGCGGGCTACGACCGCATGGTACCGCTGGCTGTCATTTTCCTCGGCACCACGGTGGGCTTCATGTGCTCCACCACCAACCCCTTTGCTATCATCATCGCCAGCGACGCCGCCGGGGTAAACTGGATGTCCGGCCTCAATGGCCGCATCATCTTACTCGTTATTACGACGGTGGTGTGCATCCTTTACACCCTCCGCTATGCGAAAAAAGTAAAAGCCGACCCCACTGCCTCTTTGGTATACGATGCAGCCGGAGAAGAAGAAGTGCCTACCGCCATCCATGACGGTAGCAGCCAACCTGCCGTCATGAACCAACGCAACTGGCTGCTCAGCATCCTCTTCGCCATGACCTTTGTGGTGATGATAGTGGGGGTTTCGCAACTCGGCTGGTGGTTTCTTGAAATGACTACCCTCTTCCTCGCCTCGGCCATCATCGTCGGTTTCATCATCGGCGAGCGGGAAATAATCTTTGTGCGCACCTTTGTGCAAGGCGCAGAAGACATACTCGGCGTAGGCATCTGCTACG
>CAZPHZ010000386.1:0-3097 GCA_964586035.1 uncultured Saprospiraceae bacterium | reverse complement strand
TATTCTTAGTTCTCATAGACCATTAATAATAAAACATAAACTTTTAGCCCTTCTGCTTGAAACTACCTGGATTAAAAATTACCAACTACTGACATGTTCGATAGTCTATCCGATCGTTTAGAATTAGCGTTTAAGTCGCTGACAGGAGAGAGAAAACTCACGGAACTCAATATTGCCGAGAGTGTGAAGGAGGTACGCCGTGCCCTCGTGGGGGCCGACGTGAATTACACCATTGCGAAGCAGTTTACGGAAAAGGTAAAAGATAAGGCCCTTGGCTCTGAAAACGTACTGAAATCAGTACGGCCCGGGCAACTCATGGTCAAAATAGTGCAAGACGAATTGACTGCACTGATGGGCGGCCAATCAGCGGGCATGAACCTGAAAGGTAGTCCTGCTGTGGTGCTCATTTCGGGGTTGCAAGGTTCCGGTAAAACGACTTTTTCCGGCAAGTTGGCCCATTTTTTAAAAACCAAAAAACAGAAGAAACCCCTGCTCGTGGCTTGCGACGTGTACCGCCCGGCAGCCATCGAACAACTCTCGGTACTTGGCGAGCAAATCAATGTGCCGGTGTATACAGAGGAGGGCAACCAAAATCCGGTTGAGATTGCCCTCAAGAGCATCGGCCATGCGCAGGAACATGGCTTCGATGTAGTCATCGTCGATACCGCTGGCCGGCTGGCAATTGACGAAGAAATGATGACCGAAATCACCAATATCAAAGAGGCCATTCTCCCGAATGAAACCCTTTTCGTGGTGGATTCCATGACTGGACAAGATGCTGTGAACACCGCCAAAACTTTCAATGAGCGTCTTGATTTCGATGGAGTGGTGCTAACCAAACTCGACGGAGACACCCGTGGTGGCGCGGCACTTTCCATCAAATACACCGTCGGCAAGCCCATCAAATTTGTGAGCATGGGCGAAAAGTTGGACACTCTCGACGTGTTTTACCCCGACAGGATGGCCCAGCGTATTCTCGGTATGGGCGACATCACCTCTCTGGTGGAAAAAGCCCAGGAGCAGTTCGACGATGCGGAGGCCAAGCGGCTGGAAAAGAAAATCAGGAAGAATAAATTCGACTTCAACGATTTTCTCAGCCAGATCCGCCAAATCAAAAAAATGGGCGACATGAAGAGCCTCGTCAGTATGATTCCCGGTATGGGAAAAGCCCTAAAAGATGTAGACCTGGACGAAGGCCAGCTTGGCCGTGTGGAAGCCATCATCTTTTCAATGACGCAGGAAGAAAGGGCCAAACCTGAGTTGCTCAACATGAGCCGCAAAAAGCGCATCGCCCTCGGCTGCGGCCAGGACCTCGGCCAAATCAACATGTTCATCAAGCAATTCGACCAAATGCGCAAGATGATGCACAAAATGACCAAAATGCCTGGCTTCAATGCAGGTGGAGCTGCCATGCCGAAGATGAGAAAAGGTTTCAGAAGGCGTTAATAGCAGCGGGGATTCTCCCCTTTGCTGCGACATATTTGCCGGCATGACTTCCTCTGCCCGCCAGTGCATTATCAGATAGAATAAGTGACACTCCCTCTTGCCTCCACCAGTTGCTTTGCCGCAAATTTTTGAGAGATACCGTGCCCTTTCTGTAATGAAATTTATTGCCGGAATAGTACTCGCTCACTTCTTCCAGCGCATCAACCGGCAGTTTTTCCCATACGTCAAAACTGACATACACCTTCAGGAACACATCGTCGCAAAGGCGTGCCGGCACTTGCTGCAGCATTTTTTTGTACTCATACCTGTAGTCGTAACGGAGGGCAGACAGGTCGCTCAAAATGGCCGATGCGGTGGGAAAGCCTCCCGCTCCTTTTCCGTAAAAAAACTGTTCATCGGCAAGTGAGGTGGAAAGTACCACGCCGTTGAATTCATTATTTACATTGTACAACAGCTGGTCCTGTTTCACGAATTGCGGCAGCACGAAAGCCACCACTTGCCCATCGTGGAGCTTGATGGCCTTTGCCACTAATTTCACACGGCAGTTTTGCGCCGCCGCCACCTCAGCATCAGTTGGATTCAGTTTTGTGATGCCACCATAGAGAAGGTTTTCCGGCTTCGCCAAAATGCCATAAGCATGGGCCAGCAAAATGCACAGTTTATTGGCAGCATCCCTGCCAGAGACGTCGAGTAGTGGGTCGGCCTCCGCAAAGCCTTTTTCCTGCGCCGACAACAGCGCCTCGCCGTACCCTTCGTTTTCTTCAAACATACGGCTCAATATGAAATTCGTGCTGCCATTGATGACGCCCTCGATTCCTTTCAACAGGTCGTTGTCATAATATTCTTCCAGGTTTCGCACCACGGGAATGCTGGCACAGCACGCCGACTCATACAGCAACGGGACAGCGTATTTTCGTTGCAGGGCTACGAGCTCCTGCAAGTTTTCGGCCACCATTTTTTTATTGGCTGTGATGACGGCCTTGCCCCGCGACAACGCAATTCGAACAATGTCCAGCGAAGCCCCGGCATCATCGGTAGCTTCAATAATTACATTGATGCCGGAGTCACTGAGTAATTCGTTTTTGTCTGTGGTGAAATGCGACAAGTCGATATCCCGCTCTTTCAAGCGGTTCCGGATGCAGATTTTTTTTACGTTGGCACTCAGGGACGGAGTTCTGCCGAGTACCTCGAAAACGGCGCTGCCCACAACGCCGTAACCGAACAGACCAATGGTTAGCTTTTTATGAAAAGACATGGGTTGGGTTATGAGTTATGAGTTATGAGTTGCGGGGCAACTTGCCCGCTGGCAGCTGAAGCGTTCACTTTTTGGAATGCGCGTTCCAGGTCAGCGATTAAATCGGAGACATCTTCCAGCCCAACGGAAAGGCGAATGAGGCCATCGGCCACTCCGGAAGCCCTCCTTTTTTCGCCGGGGATGGTCTTATGCGTCATCGTTGCCGGATGGCACAGCAGGCTCTTCACACCTCCGAGGCTCTCCGCCAGTTTGAAATAGCGGGTGGATGTAACGAAGGCTTTGGCGGCAGCTTCCGTATTCACCCGTAGCACGAACGAGACGATGCCTCCGAACCCGGCAGCGTGCCGCGCTGCCACATCATCGCTTTTATCGCTGTCGCCACCAGGGCACGTAAGA
>CAZPHZ010000385.1:0-3115 GCA_964586035.1 uncultured Saprospiraceae bacterium | reverse complement strand
CCGACCTTCGGTGCGGGACTTCCTTCGGTCGTTGTTCATTGCTCATTGTTCATTGCTCATTGCTTCAGCCACTTTATCATTTTTTGCACGCCTTCCACGACACGTGGTGCGAGTCTTTGCGCGGCATCGAAGGTGGAAATGGAATTTTGGGAAAAGAGCGTTTTGGCCAGCCTCAGGGCCGCTCCACCATCGAAGTCCACATAGCTGAGGCGGGCACCGAGGAATTCTTCGGGGAATCCGAAATCGCTGGAAGGCAGCAGCGCCACCCCGGTTTCATTGAGCAGGCGCTCGCAAAATATTTCGCTGGTACAGATGCCGTTGACAGCCAGAGATTGGCGGTATTTCTCAAAATTTGGAAAGAGGTAAAACCCGCCTTTTGGTGCCGGATGGGAGATGTGATTTTTATTGAGCAGTTCAGAAATGCCCTGGCCTATCACTTTTAAAACGCGGCGTGAGATTGCCAGATATTCTTCGATATCGGCCCCCCGCTGAAAAGCGCGGATTGCTGCGTATTGAATCGGGGCGCTCGTGGAAGTGAAAGTCTCACTGGCAGCCACCGCCATCGCATCTTGCAGCCAACGCATGGATTCGGGGAAGGTAAATGTGCCCAGCCGCCAACCACCGGCCCCGCACCATTTGCTGAGGCCGCTGCTGATGATGGTACCTTCGGGGTAGTAGCTGGCCATGGAGGCATGGTTGCCATCGTGGTTTACCTCCCCGTAGATTTCGTCGGACAACACCACCACGCCAAATTTTCGGGCTACTCCGGCCATTGCCTGCAACTCATGCGGGGCATAGGTGGCACCGGTAGGGTTTGCCGGGAAATTCAGAACGAGCAGGCGCGGCCGGCCGGGGTCATTCTCACAAAAGCGCTCTAATTGCTGTGGTGTCATCAGCCAGTTTTCTTCTTCTTTGGTAGGCACCCAATACACATGCCTCGAAGCTATCCTTGCCTGGGGTGCATACGACACCCAACTGGGGCGGGGGATGACGAGGTCGCCGTAATAGACCATTTGCAATAAAAACATCAGTTCTTTGGAGCCGGGACCGATGAGAACATCTTTCATCTTATAATTGCACCCGGTGCACTTGCTGTGAAAAGCAGCAACCTCTGCGCGCAAATTCCCCAAGCCTTTTACCGGCAGGTAATCTTTTTCATGAGCATGGTCGCGGAGGGCCTGGACAACGGATTCGGGTACGGGGAATGGCGACTGCCCGAAGCCGAGACGGTAGACTTTTTTGCCATTCTGTGACAGCTCCGCTGTTCGCTCGTTGATGCGGAGAGTGGCCGATGGTTGCAATCCCCTGATATTCAGGTTCAGCTGGACGGCAATGGTTTTTTCAGACATGATACCGAGGTTTATTTTCCAAAAAACGATTCTACCCCTATTCTGTTTCACCAAAGATGGCGCCGATTAAGTTCTTTCATCAAAATGCAGGCGTGTGTTCCTGCCCTGACACTAAAAAGCCGCCTTCCCTTGTGGGGAAGGCGGCTTCTATTTCACAGCACAAGTTTTCAAAAATCAGAATGAAAACTTGACGCCGGCATTCCAGGTTCTTCCGAAACCATAGAAGCCTTGGTTTTTAGTATAAAATTCATTTTCACTTGTTGTCGCGTCGTCAACTCTATTGGTATCCAACTCAGCGATGTAAGTCTCATCCAAAACGTTATTGACATTAATCCTGATTGTCATCGACATTTTGTTAAAGTCAAAGGTATAAGAGGCTCCTGCATCGACGAGGGAGTAGGAAGGCAATTTCACCACCTGACCGCCTTTTTCCTTAAACTGGTCCTCAAGGATGTTGAAGTCAGCGTAGAGGTTGTCGGCGAAATAGTAGTTGCCATATATTCTCAGCCCATACACTGGCTCCAAAGTGGCGCCAAGAGAGAAAGTAGTTTGCGCTGCATCCCCTACTTTCAGGGCATCGGCAAACACAGTGACTTCGGTATCGCCAATGAGCGGATCTTGCGTATCCGTGTTGACGAGGGAAGCGGAGAAGTTGTCCTTGTATTCCCAGTTACCCAGCGAAACCATACCATTCAAAGTAAGCATGGAAACCGGACGGTAAGAGAATTCCAATTCTGCACCGGTGTGTCTTTCTTTCACGCCAAAGAAATTGGCAAGAGCGCTGACAACAAGGGTGTCACCACCGGAGTCCAAAGCTTGTGCACTAAAACCCTCGTCGAACTGGCGGTTGTCCCAAATCGTGTTGTAAACGTTCAGGTTGGCTTTGAAGTTTCTGGCTCTGAAACCATACCCCGCTTCAAAAGAATAGATTTTCTGATTCTCCACCTTGTCGTTATAGATATTTTTGAAGTTGATGTAAACGTTGTCGAAAATGGGCTGCTTAGACAGGTACCCGGCGTTGACAAACACGTTGCTCCTGTCGCTAATGTTGTAATTGAGACCAGCTTTGACTGTGCCGCCGAGGAAGTTGTGCCAGTCTGTAGACTGCTCAGGGTCGGTATCGAGGTAGTTGAAATAATCCACCCGCTTGAAGCCTTGGTTGGAGCCGGAAACAGAGACAAAGGAAGAAAGATTGTCTTTGGCATACTCCATTTGAGCGAACAAGCCCATCCAGGAAACCAGGCCATCGTTCCAGTAAGCCAAAACGTTGGGATCCTTACTGGATTCATAGCTGTTGTCATTGAAATTGCCGAAGTCAGCTGCAGAAGGCTTCGTGATGAGGTTTGCATCGTTGTTGTCGTTCGATTGCGAGAGGTAACCATCGGCACCGAGGAGGTTTTCCAAACGGCGGTAGTGGATGCCTTTGTAATACCTGCCATCGAGTCCTGTAATGAAAGTCAGGTTTTCATTCAAACGAGTTGTCAGTGTGGAGAGCACTCCGAACCAGTTGTGAGAGTTCATGGAGGCGCGGCGGATGAAACCGCTACCCGCATTTGTCCCGTCAATTTTGCCGTTGCTCGACACGATGTATTGGCCGTTGTACTGCTCTTTAGGATCGCCCCAGCCATCTACCGGCTGGCCTTGGTTGTACGCGACGATGTCGTCAAAACGGACATGGCCGTTAGAATCGTGGATACCAGTACCATCGCCGCTATAAGAATCAAAAATGCTAACCGGTGCTCGCAAACGGGCGCGACGCACTATCA
>CAZPHZ010000384.1:0-3116 GCA_964586035.1 uncultured Saprospiraceae bacterium | reverse complement strand
TGCTATTTCTATTAACTGTTGCCGCAATATTTTTTGGCAAAACAAGCTGCATTGCCGGTGAAATTCAAGTTGGAATGAGGTACTGCTCCTTTTTTCAAAAAACAATGCGGCGGCCGTGGTATTCCCTGAGGCCTGTTGTCCGGTGCACTTCATGGAGATTTTTAGTAGTGATGCGACCAGCAGCGATGATGGTCACAGGCCAGGCAGCAGCTCCCATTAGCCGGAGCACAGCCGAACCCTCCATCGCCGTGGCTTTCCCTCCCGAGCTGAGGATGCGCTGAATACCGGGTATTTTATTCAGTATGTCCACCGATTTTACAATATCGGGTGTTTCGTCTATGGCTTTGTGAAAAGTGACTTGGAGTGGTTGGGCAAGTTCAGCAAGTTCAGCCGTTCGTTCGGCGTCCACTTCATTTTCTGCGTTGAGCAAACCGAAGACAACTCCGGCTGCCTTTACTTTTTTGCAAAAATCAATGGTGCGCTTCATGGACTCAATTTCGCTATGATTCATCCCAAAATTGCCCGCCCTTGGGCGCACCATCACCATGACAGGAATATTAAGAATAGCGACAGCACTTTCAATAAGGCCGCTATCGGGGGTTAGGCCACCCTCGCTCAAGTCCGCGCAAAGTTCGATTCTGTCAGCACCGCAACGCTCCGCAAGCAGAGCCTGTTCAAGGCTTTCTACGCATGCTTCTTTCAATATTTCGTTCATTTTTTAAAAAGTTCTTTGCGCCCGTATTTGCTGCAAACAGGACAGGTGGCAGGATCGTGGCCGCGCGCCGGACAGTACTCCCTGCCGAAATAGATAATTTGCAAATGGAGACTGTTCCAGCTTTCCGCCGGGAAAACTGCTTTCAGGTCTCTCTCGGTTTTTTCCACGTTTTTGCCGTCGCTTAAACCCCACCGCCAGGCGAGTCTGTGAATATGGGTGTCTACGGGAAAAGCTGCCACGCCGAAGGCTTGGGACATTACCACCGACGCCGTCTTATGGCCCACCCCGGGCAATGACTCAAGGGCCTCGAAATCCTGAGGGACAGAGCCCTTGTATTTTTCCAAAAGAATTTCTGACAAACCGCGTATGGCCTTTGACTTTCGCGGCGCCAATCCGCAGGGCCGTATGATTTGCTCAATGTCGGCCGCCGTCAATTTCACCATATCCTGAGGAGTGGCAGCTGCGGCAAAAAGATGGGGTGTCACCTGATTTACCCGCACATCAGTACATTGAGCAGACAGCACTACCGCGATTAGTAATGTGTAAGGGTCGTGGTGTTCGAGGGGGATGGGAATATCAGGATATAGCGATTCGAGTATAGCGGCAATTTCTGCCGCCTTCTTTTTTTTGGCGGCAGAAACGCGCTCTTGTTTTTTCGCTTTAGCCATGACGTTGGTTTTGCGGCAGATAAATGAAATCAGCAGTGAACCAGTTTTCGATCAGAGGGACCAGAAATTCCCGGGAATAATGCCCGCAGGGATGGTGCGGATTTCATTGCCAAAAAGGTCGAAAACAATCACTTTTCCGTTTGAGGCAAAATCACCAGCATCGGAGGCCAGAAGTGCTGGCTCGAATCCGTCATAAGCCAAAGCATAGTAATTTCCTTCGATAAATGGCGCATCGCTGACAGCCGTTTGCGTGATGTCGAATGAAAAGATATTCCCCCCGTTTTGATTGTCCAGATAATAGAGCCTGTCTCCACCTGTTCCGATGATAAGTTTCCCGGCGCCATTGGGCAATTCATACGATGCCAAGACGGTCTTATCGTCAATTTTCACGAGGCGCCCTTTTGTGTTCAATGGGTTGTTTGGGTCTGAAAAATCTTCGGTATGCCCAGTGCAGGCCACCCAGATAATTCCGTTTTTATCGACAGCATAGCTGTTGGGGTTGTCTCCCACGACGATAGAATCGGTCACTTTCCGGGTGGTGAGGTCGACGATGGCGATTGTAGAATCCCGGCCAAAACCTCCGGAATTCAGCACATACATTTCGTTGCCTTTGACGAGCATATGTTCAGCACCACTGCCGGTCGGAATCACTTCCAGAACTGAATTCGTAGCGAGGTCAACCGTGGCAACGGAGCCATTAAGCCCATCGGCACCCCATTGAGATACAAGGGCGAATTCGCTATTCAGGGGTAATATTGTGCGGGGGTTAAACAATCCTGTAATTTCCCCGGTTTTCTGCATATCGGTAGCATCCGCAACAACAACTTTCCCTGCGTTATTCACGACGATGTAAGCACTTCCGCCCACCACTGCCATGTATTGCACGATATTGCCGAGCGGTTGGCCGTGGTTCGCATTTTGAAAAACATTCTGCTCTGTCACTCCCGTCTCTCTGTTCCAAAATGTGAGAGTGCCCGTTCCATTTTGAAATGGCCCTTCATTGGTGATGAAAATCCCCGAATCGTATTGGCCGGTTGGCTGAGGGTTGTTGTCCTTTTTGCAGGCATTGAAAAGCAACACTGTGGTTGCTATTAGAGATAGTGCCGCCATAAAATGCCGTAGGCTGTAGTTGTTCATTTTTTTGAAATACATTTTTGAAAAAATTTAATGATGAAAGTTGGAGTGAGCCCCAAAGTCAGCATTAGAAGGAAGGAAATGTCGGAAGGTTTGTGCATTTATGTATGGCCAATCACGACCAACTCCGGTTTTGCACAATCCCTGCCAGCCTTTTCTCCGAAAGCTGCGAAGGTTCGCCCTACCCGTGGTGGACAATGGCTTTGGCAGGTCTTCTGACTTGTCTCTTCCTTTTTCCGCCTTCCCATCCGCAACTGGCGGACAGTGGCATCGTGGAAAAAGAATAGTCGAGACTTACAGCTGCGGGAACAGCTCAGGATTCGCACCTGATTCCCTTTTATTCACGCAAGCGTGAAACCAAAACCGGGGCAAATGTACAGCATGATTCCGAAATTAACGGTTTTTATTTTGGTCAATTGACAGGCGAATTTCCGCTCTGAAATTTCGCCCGGGCATAGGCCTGGCGCCGATAATTTCGTATTCTGTATTCCAAATATTAAAGATGGTAAATTGGAACAAAGGATTCATTTGTCCTAATGGTAAGCTGGTTCCAACGATGAAACGCTCGGTGTCTAAACTCGGCAGTGCATTTTACGGCA
>CAZPHZ010000383.1:0-3117 GCA_964586035.1 uncultured Saprospiraceae bacterium | reverse complement strand
CGTCGCTGAATGTGGGGCAGGGGTTGGCGGTTTCTTCCGGCGGCAGGGAAGTAGACGGGGTAGGTGTTTCCGTGATTTGCGGTGGCGTTTTAGGCGTGCAACCGGCAAGCAGGGCCAGGGTCAGCAATGTGGATAAAGGTCTATTTGTCATTGTTTTTTATTAAAAAATTCAATTCTCAAAGTTTCACAAATTTCGAATTTAGCGGGAAAAGAGGCCAAGCGAGACTAAAATTATTTGGCTAAAATAGCGAAAGCCCTGCTATTCTTTAGATAGCAGGGCTTTCGAAAGGAGGGATGGCGACTATTGTTTAAAGCGCAACGATACCGTTTCTCCAATCCAACAAGGTACCGTCATAGTGTCACCTTCTTTTACTTTGCGCATGAAAGCCTCCTCCTTATCGGGCAGGTAGGAGCTGTATTTGGCAATCTTACTACTAGCTTCTCTTGCGACACTCGAATCAATGGATTTGGCATAAGCGTATTTGTCGATGGCGGCGATTACAGCCAATTGTTTTTCAAAGGCATCGCTGCCGCAAGAATTGCTGGTCGAAGCATACATATCTGCAATGAGCATGTAGGGTTGGCCCCAGCCGGAACGCAGGCGGGCTGCGGTGCGGGCATCGGTGCGGGCTGCCGAGTATCTTTTCAACTGGCGAAATTCGATGGAGGCCATGTAAAAATAGTAATCAGCCATTTTGTCGTTGTCGGCGCCTTCTCCCTTTTCAAGCTTGATGGCTGCTTCAAATTTTTCTAAAGCCTCCGAGAATTTACCTTCTTTGAAAAGGGCTATGCCATGGTCACCGGGGTTTTCGGCATAATAGGAGGCCAGCTTTGCCTCATTTTCCGCAGCGATGATATTTTCGTATCGTCCTTTCAACTCGCTCACGAAGGGGTCTTCATCGTTGCACCCCTGCTGCACCAAGCGGTTGTAAAAATATTTGAGCAACTCCGTGCTATCCGGGTTGGCACGGTACTGTGGTTCAAATTTGTTTTTGAAATAATCGCAGTCGAAAATATCGCTTTCAATTTGGGCAAAAGTACCATTCATGGATTCTTTGCCCTGTTTATAATAGGCCGAGTAACTCTTGTTGTTCTCAATGTTGTAATCGGCTATTTCATTAAGTTTTAAGTATATATTTCTCGCTTCGGCGGCATCCATCTGCTGGTTTTTAAATTGGTAAACGGCGATGGAGGCATAGGGCTGAAAAACCACATAACTCGTGTTATTTCCAGCAGCGTCCACCGCTTCTTTACAGGCTGCTTTAGTCTCGGAATAAGGGGAATTAAGACTGTAAAACATGTCGTAAACCTTGAGACCTAAAGCGAGAGCTTTTTCGTTGGGATAGCACTGTACTTGTTCGTTATACAGCTTGAGTATCATGGCACTGTATTCTTTCTTTTTGGCTTCGTCCGTTGTCTTTTTGAATTTATCCATGTAAATCTTTATGCCATCGGAATAATGGTAAGAGCGCTGGCCATCTGCAGCCGGTGCGGCTTCATAGGCCGTTTTCCAATACTCAAAGGCTTTGTCGTAATCTTCAGATTTTATAAACTGCCTGTACAGCACGTGGGCTTCTTCGATAGCATCCCTGTTGGGCAGATTGATCCAGGTTTGGCACTGGTTATATGCCGGGACAGCGAAGGCTGCCACAAGAAGGGTTAAAATGAACAGTTTTTGAATCACAATTTTCATAGTTTATCCTTATTTACGGTGTACAAATAATTGTGGCAAATGACGAAGAGCAAGATATATAAATTGTTGCTGGTTCTCTGTTATCCCACCACAAAAGTAGTTATCCGAATTTACGTTTAAAGAACCAGGAAGTGTCATTGAGAGTGAAGCTCAGTGCCATTTTCACAAAAGTTTCCTTGATGGCGTCACTCGTGTTGTACTGTCCAAACTCAAATGCCAGATTAACAAACGAGGTTTTTTGCCGGGGCAAAATAACCGGCAGGCCGAAACCCAGCGTTAAGGCATATTGGCTCAAATCGGAAAGCCTCGGGTCGCTGCGGTGATAAAATCCAGCGCGATACCTTATGCGTTTTATGTAGCTATTGTACGAGGAAATATCGGGGATGTATTCCGCCCCCACCGCGAAGCGCCGGCTATCGAATAGCTCTTCCGGTTTCGCCTCATTATTGTATTTGCTCCATTTTGAAATATTAAACTCGGCACCCACTCGAAGTCTTCCGGCATCTTCATAGGTCACGCCAATGGTCCATTCCGATGGCAGCGTGCCGTGACCTTTGGCATCTACTTCCTGATACAATGTATCTGACTGCACCGGTGAATATAAGAAGTTTTCTCGAATGCGATAAACGGTGCTCCTCGTGGAAAATCCCTTTGAGGAGTTGCCGTAGAATCCGCCGATCAGACTTTTGCGCCGTAAAGCATTATCTTCTTTTGTGTCTTTGTCAAAATCGTAACGATACTGGCCCCCGATGCTCCAGATAAAACTCCGGATGGAGATATTGTCCAAAAAGCGGTCATCGTAAGAAGCTTCTAAATTGCGAAAGAGTACAGAGCGCTTGCTCTCCAATTCCCCAAAAAGATAACCGAGATTGATACCCCAGGCGAAGTTCTTATAGCGAAATCCATTGCCCCAAATAAATTTATCGGTGCCGCCAGATCCCTCAAAAGTATTCAAGGTGGTATCCACATGGGGATTAACTTCTTCTGTCTGAATATCGTACCCCACGGTGGTGTTGGGCAATAGAGAGAAATTCATCCCCCAGGAAAAGTCGGATTTACGATTCTCCAAAACATCGTTCATTGGATTACGGATGGGGAACGCAAGAGACAGGTGACTGAGATTTCCCGTCCACACCGAGGTGGACTGGTTGTTGAAGTCGAGCTTAGAATATTCGGCAAACAAGCCCACTTCAAAAGTTGTAGCTGTCAAAAATCCCAAAGACGCCGGATTTAGCAGATTTATGTGCAGCGGGTCGGCATAGGCTGCCGATAATCCTCCAAAACCCATAGATGAAGACGCCGGAATCACCTGCTCGCCAAGGCCTATGCGGGAATATGGAGAATTGTCCTTTGGCTGTGCATTTACAGAAAACACAAACAGAAGCAGGACTGCCATCAGCAAAGCGCCTCTAATCCATATGATT
>CAZPHZ010000382.1:0-3133 GCA_964586035.1 uncultured Saprospiraceae bacterium | reverse complement strand
CTAAATGACAAATGTCACATGTCTATAACACATATTATACACCTTTTGTCAGTACTAATTAGTTGTTACTTTATATATTTTTTTTTTTGACGGGCTTGAGCAATTCTGTAAATAGTATACCTTCGATATGGTCGTACTCATGCTGAATGACTCTTGCATTTACACCATCGAAATCCTCAATGTGCTCTTGAAAGTTTTCATCTAAATACCTGATGCGGATGAGTTTCTGCCGATCCACATCGCCGTTGATGTCCGGGATGCTGAGGCAGCCTTCTTCAAATGACCATTCCGGGCCGGATTCTTCTACCATCCGGGCATTGATAAAAACTTTTTTGATTCCCGTATCGGGTTCGTCCTCATTGCCGTTTTTATCCTCCGGGCTTTTTGTGGTATCTACCAGGAAAAGGCGGATGTCCAGCCCTACCTGTGGAGCAGCCAGCCCCACACCTTTGGCGTTATACATGGTTTCCCACATATTTTCAATCAATTCCTTCAATGCGGGATAATCCGGTGTAATATCGTGCGCCACCTTTTTCAAAACAGGCTGTCCGATGGCATAAATAGGTATGATCATTCTACTCAATGGTTTATAAAAATCCGAAACGCCCTTTCGGGCGGTATCCCGGCATTAAAACGTGCCGGTACTCTTCAAATAATCTTCCAGAATCAAAGCCGCACTGACGGTATCCACAAGTGCTTTATCGCGTCGTTTTTTTTGTTTGGCACCACTTTGCAGGATGATGGTTTTTGCATCTACAGAAGAAAACCTTTCGTCGTGCATCACCACCTCGATGGCGGGGAAAAGCTTGCGGAGTTTATTTGCAAAACCTTTGACCAGGTGCGTTATTTTCGTCGGGTTGCCATCTATATGCAGCGGCTCGCCAACGACAATTTTCTCCACTTCCTCCGTCTGGAAGTATTCTGTCAGGTAGTCGAACACTTCAGCCGTGGGAATGGTTGTCAGCCCCTGCGCGATGATTTGCAGTGGGTCGGTCACGGCGATGCCCGTGCGCTTGGTGCCGTAGTCTATGGCCATGATTCTGGACATGGGCGCAAAGATAGGAAATGATGGCGGAGCTAAGAGCGCCGGGGCTGGGAACGCGAGGTGTATGACACCGATTTTGATACCTTTGCGTCTTTTCAACAATTGACAATCCATGAGGGTGTTGCTAACCGGTGCCGACGGTATGCTCGGCAGCCATATTGCAAGAGAGCTTTTAAAGAGAAATAATCAGGTCAGAGCTTTTATGCTCCCCGGTGCCAACCATCTGGCACTGGAGGGGGTGGAAGTTGAGCGCGTGTCGGGCAACATATTAAATTACGACGAGGTATCGGCTGCCGCCAAAGGCTGTGAACAGGTTGTTCATGTAGCCGCCAACACCAACGTATGGCCCAGCCGCTCGGAAATGGTGCGGCGCGTCAATGTGGAGGGCACCGCAAATATGATAAAAGCGGCAAAAACAGTAGGCGTTTCCCGGTTCGTGCACATCGGTTCGGCCAGCTCTTTCGGGCTGGGGACAAAGGAAAACCCCGGTGGTGAAACCCGCCCTTTCGATGGCCGGAGGTACGGCCTCGACTATGTGGATTCAAAGTACGAGGCGCAACAATTACTGCTCCGGGAAGTTGCAGAAAACGAGTTCCCTGCCGTGATGGTAGCACCTACTTTTATGTTCGGCCCATACGATACGAAGCCGGGGTCGGGGCAGATGATTATTGCAGTGAAGGAGCGAAAAGTGCCTGCCTTCGCCGGTGGCGGGAAAAATTTTGTCCATGTAAAAGATGTAGCTGTTGCCGCGGCCAATGCCCTCACCATGGGCCGTGTTGGCGAGAGTTATATCGCCGGCCACGAAAACCTGAGCTATCGCGAGGCGATGCAAAAAATAGCGGAGGTAGTGGGGGCGCCCTCTCCGGTGCGGCAAGTCCCCGATTTTTTATTGAAAACTGCCGGTCTTTTAGGCTCGGCCATCGGCGCGCTAAATCTGGCCACTCCCCGGCTGAGTTACCCCATGGCATTGGTGGCCTGCGACGGGCAGTATTTTTCTTCCGCCAAAGCCGTAGCTGAGCTGAACATGCCACAGACGGCCATCGCTGTCGCCATTCGCGACGCGTATGAATGGTTCCTGGCGAACGGGTATTGTTAATGCCCCCTTCCCGGAGACTTCAAGTTCAGCACAAAAGCGCCGTTGGCGCTGACATCGTAAAAGTCGAAACCTGATTGTGAGCACTGGCGCTTCCAGGATTCTACCTGCCACTTTTTGTTGGAGGCATCGAAAATGACCTTTTTGAAATCGAAAACTGCGGCGAGGTCTTCTATTTTCAGGTTGGGGCTGCCGCAAATGACGAGATAGTCGAGGCCTATTTTTTTGCCGGGGACGAGGGCCGGTCTGGCGTTTACCACGGCCCACCGTGTATTCCTGAATTGGATAAACCCGTTTTTGTAAAACCAATGTCTGGTGGCATGGGCACAGGTATCGGCCAGTGAATATTTCTTCAATTTTTCTGTACCCATGATAAGGCGGTGCCCCCCGGCGGCGAAGGAAATCTGCTGCTCCCCGAGACCATCGTCGATGAGGGAAAGTGCTTCTTTCCCATCGAATAAATCGATGGCCGTGTGTTTATTAATATCGTAAACGACGACCTGCCCCTGGTCTAATTGGCGGTACGACGTGAAGGCATAACCTCCTGCTGTTATTACGACAAAGTAAAGTGCAGCAAGAATCCACCGGAAGCGCCTGAAGCTTATTGCTATCATTATGCTCAGGATGGTCAAATAGAGTAATATTGACGCACCGGCAGGGATGGAAATACCTTGCACCAGAGCTCCAGGGAGTTGTCCGATGACAAACACCGTTTTATTGCAAAACCAGAGCAGCGCCCACAATCCTTTTCCCGTAAATAATGCCAGTCCCGGACTCACGGCTTCCATCGCTAAAAGCAGCATCCCCCCACCCAACACAAATCCCGCAGCGGGCACCAGTATCAGGCTTGACAGCCAAAAATAACTGGGGAATTGGTGGAAATAATGCAAGGTGAGCGGCAGGGTCATCAGTTGGGCCGACAGAGAAACAGAGACTAAGTTCCACAGATACCGGCCAGTCCGGTTTTCAATTAACCACAGTCTGCTGATTTTAGG
>CAZPHZ010000381.1:0-3148 GCA_964586035.1 uncultured Saprospiraceae bacterium | reverse complement strand
CCAATTGGCGCCATGCCATAGTCCCCCAAGCAACATGGTGAGCATCAGATTTTTGTAAGTATTGAGGGTGCCTTTTCTGTTGCCGCCAAGTGGAATGTATAGATAGTCGCGCAACCAGCTGGAGAGAGAGATGTGCCAGCGAGTCCAGAATTCACTGAAACTCCGGGAAAAATAGGGGGTCCGGAAATTGGCCGGGAAATCGAATCCCATTATTCTGGCGAAGCCAATGGCTATATCGGAGTATCCTGAAAAATCGCAATAAATCTGAAAGGAATAGAACACCACGGCAATGACCAGATTGACGGAAGCAAAGTGCTGGGGCTCGGCGAAACATTGTTCCACAAATGGTGCGAGACTATCGGCAATTGCCACTTTTTTGAAGAACCCCCACAACACCTGGGCAGTGCCTGACATTGCCCGGTTCCAATCGAAGTTGTGGTCTTTCCTGAATTGGGGCAAAAAATCGCTGGCGCGCACAATCGGCCCCGCCACCAATTGTGGCCAAAAGGCAACGAATGTGGCAAACTTCAAAACGTCGGGTTCCGGGCTCATTTTTTTCCGGTAAATGTCGATGGTGTAGCTCATCGACTGAAAAGTGTAAAATGAGATGCCGACGGGTAGGATAATTCCGAGAGTATGCACAGATGGGTTTAACCCAAACGATTGCAACATGCCGGCAAAGGAATCGGTGAAAAAGTCGAAATATTTGAAGAAACCGAGGAACCCCAAATTGACGACCATGCTGATCAGTAACAATTTTTTGCGATGCCCCTTGTCTTCAGCGAGACCCATTTTTTGGCCCAAAACAAAATCTACCAGCGTTGAAATGACGATGAGGGAAAGAAACCGCCAATCCCACCAGCCATAAAAAAGATAGCTACCGCAGAGGGCCAGCAAAAGCCTTGCCCGCCCCTTCAAATTAAAATAAACGGGCAGGAAAATGGCTACAAAAATCAAAAAAGTAAGACTGTTAAAAATCATTCTCGCGAGCGTTTTGCCAAATTCGGGCCAGAGTCCCGGAGGTATTATTCTTCCACGTAATCTGTGATAGCCGACTTCCATTTGAGGTAGGCAGCCCCGTTTATGTGTACGCCGTCAAGCGTATAGTCCCCATCCAATACTCCATTTTCATCCAAAAACAAGGGGTATAAATCAATGAATATCAGACCTTTCGATAGCGCATACTCCCGCATTTTGTTGTTCACAAATCTGATGGCATCGTTTTTCACAGGGGTTTTCTGCACGTGATTGTTCACGGGTAAAATGCTTTGGATGTAAAGCTTAGTGGCTGGCATTTTTTGCAAAATTGCGTCCACCAATTTGCGGCATTTAACCACCACCTCATCCGGCGTGTGGAAGCATAAGTCGTTGATGCCCACCATCAAAAATACTTTTGACGGTTGGTGACGGGCTACTTCTTCCAGCCTGCCGGTTATTCCATCTGCATGGTCGCCGGGGATGCCGCGATTGAGGATGTCCTCCCGGCCGAACATTTCGGCCCATTCATTCTGTGCGGTCAGGCTGTTTCCTAGAAATACGATTGCGCCTGAACTCGTTGGTAGCATTTCGAAAATTTTAACCCGGTGAGCATAAGTCGCTGCCAAACCACGGTTGATAATTCTATAACGCAAATAGCGCCAACCACCGGCCTTTTTCACGGCTATGGTGCCAACTGCAATGAACAGCACATTCAGCAAAACAGTGGTAAATAACAGCATTTTTTTCATTGAATTTCAAATCTTTCACTGTTCATCTAATCACGCTGTTTCATCATTATTCATTTTTCGACTTTCATGTCTTCATCACTTCCTCTATATCGACGTTGCGGTTGTGTTCCGTGTGTTTGAAATTTTTGTCGGGGTTGCCTGTTTTCAGCAGTGCTTTTGCCTGGTTCCACACGAAGAGCGGAAGTGCCCAAAGCGCCCTCCATACTTTCGTCGGCGCGTGGCTGAGATAGAGAGCCAACAGGATATTGGCACAGAATACAGCGATTGCAGATGCCATCATCACAGCCATCCACGGTAGAATAAACGTCCCCGCAATCATCAGTAATAATGCAGCTATCAAAAGAATGAACATTGGTGGCGAAAGGGTGATGAGGCCGAATAGCGACTGATTGAAACTAAGCCCCAAAAGCCCCCGCCGAAGTATGCCGATAGAATTGGGAAGGTTTTGAAAATAAGAAAAGAGCCACCTGCTGCGCTGTGTTTCCACCGCAGATGCGGTTGTCACTTTTTCATCGTACACGATGGCATCCCAGGCATAAGCGATGCGGCCGTTTTCACGCAGGATGAAATTTTGAAGGATCTTGTCTTCTTGAAGCATCCTCTTCCAAAGGTGCTTTCCCTGCTCGATTTCAGGGCTTGCCAAATAGGCCTTGTACAAGGTTGCCTCCACGGCCATGCCTGAACCTGAAATGACCGCAGAGGACCCCAGCCTAAACGGCAGCAGACGTTCCAAATAGTTTTTGTAAAATTCTCCGGTAGCATCGGCGCAAGCGTATATCGTGTCCAGGTTTTTGGCTGTGCGCTGACCCTGAATGCATGTAAATCCGGCGTTGGCATATTGATTTATTTCGAGGAGAAAATCGGGATGGGCCAAATTATCGGCGTCGAAAACCGCGATGAAATCGTGGTCGCTCCGAAAGTTTTCGATGGCGTAAATGATGGATTTGGCCTTCAGATTTAATGGCTCAGGCGGCCTCAATACCACCAGCTTTTCGTGCGCCAGGTCCCAACCGGAAATGTCGCACGCATCTGCTACGAGGTAAATTGTAAAATTTGAGTGATGCTGCACAAGAAGGGATTGAACCAGGCCTTTTGCGATACCCGCATTTTTATACGCCGTGATTATGCAGCCGAAATCGAAATTCACTGGTTTTGCAACGGTCTTCAACTTTTCATTTATAAAAAAGGAAAAGAGCACCTCTGTGAAAGGAAGCACCAAAAAAAACACAATTACTCCACCTCCAAAAAGGTAGACGAGGTTCAATAACTCCATAATTTCTTCGATAATCAGTATCCGGAAGATGCCCCTCCGGCTGTGCAAATTTAGAAAACCGGAGAGGTAATAAAAGTAAAGGGGGCAGAGTCTGGACTTAAATTATTTTTTCGGGAGAAATTACAGCGTATGGCTGTGAGATGCCCAA
>CAZPHZ010000380.1:0-3148 GCA_964586035.1 uncultured Saprospiraceae bacterium | reverse complement strand
CGGTACGCCGTTCATGTTTTTGCTGTCGAGAAGTTCAAAAGCGCAGGAACCGTCAATGCTGGCTATGACCACGCGCTTTCCCAATTGCCGTACTTTCTGCAACACTGGCACGAAGTCTCGGTCGCCGCCCACGAGCACGGCGATGTCGTACACATAGGGCAGGGCGGCAAAATAGAGCATGCTTGATGCCAGTGCGATGTCCACACATTTTTCTTCGGGATTAAAATCGTCGTCGTGGTGGCGGTCTGCTTTGCGAAGCCGGCGCCCCCGGTAGTCAATGGGATAGACTTCTACGTCGTAATCGTATTCTTCCCGAAGAATATCGTAAAAGGTGCGTCTTCTTTTCACCATCTCTACGTCCGCATCCTGATAATTTGTGGCATTAGAGCCAAAGAGAAATGTGCGAACAATGTCCACCGGAGTAGCCCCCAATTTTCTGCTTATGACCTCTCCAATCACTGCCGGTAATTTGCCGTAATCCACCTGGAAATCTACCTCGAGATTCCTCATGCCCGAATAGAGCCAGGTACCATCCATAAACACCATCACTTTTGCCATACAACATCTTTCATTTTTCCTGAGGCATGAAACCCGGGGAGTTTTTTCTCAACCCCCACAACCATCTCAACCTCACTTAATCACAAGTTTCTTCGTCACCTCAACCCCGTCTTTTTTAAAAACGACGTCGTAATTACCTTTGACTAAATAGTACTTTCCACTATCTGCCTCTTCGATTTCCACTTCCTTTTCGTCTTTCTTTTTCTTTTCCTTTTTGTTCAACATTTTGACAAAGCCTTTAACTTTATTTTTATCCAAGGTGCCGTGATAAACGGGGTAATTTAATCCTTTGGACACCTTCTCCTGCCAGGTAGTAAGCGTCATATCGCCGGAACGAATGAAGATATCGGCCGAACCTGCCGAATTGACATATATGGGAAGGTTGATGTCAGGCTCGTTAAATTCACCGCTGTAGTTGCCACGTTTGCCGCCCCAACTTCCCCATTGCCTTACCTTGTCCAATTCGAATGCGAAAATCGTTTTGTCCAAAACACTGTCCACCAGCATCTGTACCTCTTCTATATCAGCCACGTAAAGAGAGCGGCCGTGTGTACCTACGACAAGGTCTTTATCGCGGGGATGGACCACCAAATCGTGAACGGGAACAGCCGGGAGGCCTTTATGCATTCGCATGAAATGCACACCTCTATCGATAGAAATGTACACTCCATGGTCGGTGCCCACGTATATCAGGTCGGCGTTCTCCGGATCTTCTTTGATAACGTTGACGGGTTCGAGCGGCAGGTCGGTCCCGATTTGTGTCCAATGGGCGCCGTAATCTTCCGAAACATAGACCAATGCCCGGAAGTCGTCCCACCGGTAGCCATTGAGGGACACGTAAACCCTGCTGACTTCGTGAGAAGAAGCTTGCACGCGGCTAACCCAAAGGTCTTCGGGGAGACCCGGGGTAATATCAGTCCAAGTATTTCCGCCGTCTTTGCTCACATGCACGAGGCCATCGTCGGAGCCCGTGTAAAGGAGCCCGAATTTGAGGGATGATTCGTGTATCGTGGTTAAAGTTCCGTAAGGCACATCTCCTTTCTTTTCACCTTTGGTAAGGTCATCGGAAATCGCCTCCCAATCGTCGCCCTGGTTGAATGAGCGGTGGAGTTTATTCGACCCCATGTAAAAAATATCCTGATTATGGGTAGAGAGATGAATGGGTGCCTGCCAGTTCCAGCGAAATGGCCGTTCTCCTAAATCATGTTTTGGAGTGATCCGTCTGGATTGCCTCGTAGTTTTATTTACCCTGAAATAGTTGCCAAACTGAAATCCCGTGTACACCGTCTTGTTGTCACGTGAATCCACGGCTACCTGCATGCCGTCGCCCCCCAGGATGGCTTTATAGGGATATTTTCCGGAAGAATGCCAGCGATTGCTGGCCTCGTAGGTGTGAGGGCCATACCACACGCCGTTGTCCTGAAGACCGCCGTATACGTTGTAATTTTCTTCCATATCCACGGCGATGTAATAAAACTGACCCACCGCCGGTGTATTGCATTTTACCCAGTTTTCCCCGTTGTCGTAACTGATATTCAGTCCGCCGTCGTTGCCAACGATGAGGTGCCCCTCTCTGTTTGGGTCGACCCAAAGGGCGTGGTAGTCGCCATGCACGTTTTCCTGATTGATGTCTGTCCATGTCTTTCCGCCATCCGGGGATTTCAAAAAGGGCACGCCGTATATGAAGAGATGGTCAGGGTCATTAGGATCCGTATTTATTTTGCCAAAGTAATAGCCGTAAGAATAGTACAAATTGTCGAGATAATCCTCATGGGTTTTTTCCCAGGATTTGCCTCCATCTTTAGAGCGATAGACTTCTGCGCCAATTACTTCCGTATCGAAAAGGTTGGTGTTGGCATTTTCGAGATACTCTGCCAATGCAACCGGTTTTATCTCATCGTTTTTTACCATGGCGTTGACCTTGTCCGCGCTGTATTTTTTTGGGAAACGATTATTTTCGAGATAGTCCTTTAAATCCTCTTTTTTCAAAGACAAAAAGTCAGCCTTTGTCATGGTGCGAAATTGGTCTTTTGTCAGTCCTTTTTCTTTTTCTTTTTTCTCGTCTTTAGGCCTGCGGTTTTGGTTGTCCACAACGGCAAAAATCATAGTTTGCCCATCTTTGACAGCCGTGGCAAGACCAATTCGTCCTGTGCCCTCCCCAAATGGGAAGCCACTTTTTTCACCAGACATGAGTGCCCATGTTTCACCGCCATCGGTACTTTTATAAATGCCGGAGCCATTGCCGGACTCCACAAAGTCCCAAGCCCTGCGTTCCCTGTGCCAGGTTGCAGCATACAAAATATCCGGATTTTGTGGGTCCATCACGAGGTCTATGGCTCCGCTATTGTTATCGACAAAAAGTACCTTTTTCCAGGATTCACCGCCGTCGGTGGTTTTGTACACACCTCGCTCCACATTTGGTGAGTACAAATGGCCGAGTGCCGCTACCCAGAGGGTGTTGGGGTCGGAAGGGTGAAGCAAGACTTTACCGATGTGGTGGCTTTCGCCGAGGCCTTTGTATTGCCAGGTCTTGCCGCCGTCGCCGCTGCGAAACATGCCCGTCCCGGAATAGGAGGAGCGGCTGGAGTTT
>CAZPHZ010000379.1:0-3164 GCA_964586035.1 uncultured Saprospiraceae bacterium | reverse complement strand
CTCCACCACTCCCCCTGGACGGCCCTCAACGCCAATTTATGCGGCAGCGCGGATTCCCTCATCCCCTGCGCCGATCCCCCCGGCATCTACCAGCTCGCCGTGACGAATAACTATAGCGGGGTGGAGTTCATCGCTACCTGCCAGGTGCAGGTGCTCGAAAATGTGCAGGCTCCTTATGCCGATGCCGGTCAGCCAATAAATATCAATTGCTCCTTCCCCACCCGCACGCTAAATGGTACTTTGTCATCGGTGGGGCCAAACATCACCTACGCGTGGATAGCCACTCCCGGCCATTTTTTGAGCGGTGAAACTTCGCCCTCTCCCGTGGTAGACGAGCCGGGATTTTACACCCTCACCGTTACCGATACCATCAATGGCTGCACAGCTTCCGATTTTGTAAACGTCGGACTCGACACGCTTCACCCCATTGCCGAAGCCGGGCCGGGCAACATCCTCACGTGCACGAATAGCAACGCCGTACTCAACGGCAGTGCAACTCCATCATCGGGAGTGAGTTATTTTTGGACGACCCAAACAGGCGACCTCTGTGCAGGCAGCACTTCGCCGAACCCGGTGGTTTGTGCCGCCGGCACCTACTACCTCACCGTGACCATCACCGCCAACGGTTGCACCAGTTCTGATAGCACAATAGTGACATCGAGTGCTGATTTTCCATCGGTGAACACCGGGCCCGACCTATACTACACCTGCACCGACACGGTTTTTACAATTTTGGCAACAGCCACCGGAGGCTCAGTGCTATCCTATGACTGGAACTCGCCAAATGGTGGATGTTTCATCAGCCCCGTCACGGTTTTGCAGCCCACCGTCAACTGTCCCGGCACGTATGAACTGATGGTTACCGACCTGGTAAATGGCTGTACCGCCACCTCTGTCGTTAAGGTGCTTCCCGACACCTTATCCCCAATGGCTGACGCTGGTAGCATGCAGGAAATCAATTGTCAAAATCCGGTGGTTTCACTCGACGGGAGTGGTTCCTCCCCGGCAGGAGCACTCGACTTTCTATGGGTTGCCTCCGGCAATGGCAACATCGTCTCCGGTGCGAATACTGCTTCGCCATTGGTAGATTCCGCGGGGGTCTATACCCTCGTCGTCACGGGGCAGTCCAACCAGTGCAAAGACACGGCCTCGGTGACTATCACTTTAGACACCAACATTCCCGTGGCCGATGCCGGCTCAGATACCACGCTCACATGCACCCGCACGAGCGCCAATCTCGACGGCAGCGGCTCCTCGGTTAGCCCTACCATTTTTTACAACTGGTCTGCCCTGCCAGGCAATATCGCCAACGGCGGCAGCACCCTTTCTCCGGAAGTGACCCTTCCCGGAATCTACGTGCTAACGGTGGAAGACACGGCCAGCCTCTGTGTGGTGACCGACACGGTGCAGGTGGCAATGGACACCCTTTCGCCAACTGCATTGATAGACACAGCATCCCTGACTGTCACTTGCGGCAACCCGCAGGCCATCATCATGGGCGGGTTGTCCACTCCGGCGGATAGCCTTAATTTCCAATGGACGACCAACGACGGACATATTTTCACGGGGGCCAACGCCGCCAATGTCACCGTGGATTCCGGCGGCTCGTACACGCTCATGGTCACCCACACGCGCAATGGCTGCACGGATACAGCATCATTCTTCGTTGATGAAGATTTCGAAAAACCATTTGTGCAGCTCGCTCCGGCGCCGGTTTTGAACTGCTATTTCCCCGCCGCTCAACTCGAAGTTTTTCCGCCGGCTGCGGACACCATTTACACCTACCTTTGGACGGGACCGCCTCCAATTCTGGACGGCAATACGCGCATGCCCACGGTGAGTGAACCGGGTTTTTACAAAGTGACGGTGACCAATACGGTGAATGGCTGCGAGGAAGAAGGCTCTTTGGTTGTGACAGAAGATTTCAACCCTCCGGATGCGGTGGCATCGGCCTTGGGGAAACTGGATTGCGACAACCTCTCCGTGAATATTTCCGGCCAAGGCTCTTCCACCGGAAGCGTCAACTACCTGTGGACGACTAACAGCAGTGGCAATATCGCAGACACGACTGCCTTCGTTACGCAAACCGACGCCCCCGGTTGGTATTACCTGACCGTACAATATCTGGACAACGGCTGTACAGCCACCGATTCGGCTGAGGTAATCGCCACGGCCATCCCCATCACCGGGGCAGAGATAACTACCGAAAGTCCCAATTGCATAAACCCCGACGGCTCTATAATCATCGATTCGGTCGTTGGCGGCTACCATCCGTTTTTCTACTCCCTCGATGGCGGCATTTTCATCACTTACCCGCAGTTCAACTACCTGGATCCCGGAAGCTACCAACTCGCCATCGAAGACCTCAACGGCTGTAATTGGGATACCCTGCTCACGCTCGATTTTCCGGGAGAAATACTCGTGGATTTGGGCGAAGACCAACAGATCAGGCTGGGCGAAAGTGCTAAAATAGAGGCGTTGCTCAGTTTCCCATTTGACCAGTTGGACACCGTCATCTGGCAAAACCTGCCCGATTCTGCGGAATGCCCCTCCTGTCTGGAGCAGGTCGTTTCACCGAAAGAAACGACGGTTTACCGGGTGCGGGTCGTAGATGAATACGGCTGTGTTGCGGAGGACAAGGTCACCGTTTGGGTGGATGAAAAAGCGCCTTTCTTCGTACCGAATGCCTTCTCTCCCAACGGCGACGGCAACAACGACCGGCTGGTGTTTTTCGCCGGAGATGAGGTGGCCGTAGTACACACTTTCCGCATCTTCGACCGCTGGGGTGACCTCGTTTTCAGCGCTGAAAACTTCCCGCCTAACAACCCGGCATACGGATGGGATGGCACTTTCGACGGCAAAGCATTAAATTCTGCTGTCTTCGTGTGGATGGCCGAGGTGGAATACCTGGACGGACTGCGGGAAGTGGTGTATGGTGATGCTACACTGCTCCGGTAGGGGGCAGCGTTGCGATTGCTTTGAGGAATCGCATGGTTGTTTTCGTCGTGAGGTGTGAGGTGTGAGGTGTGAGGTGTGAGGTGTGGGTTTTTCTTTATTCCTTGCATACGTGAATATACGAAAAATGGCCCGGTATCTCATTGAAATTTATACCGAGGTAATCAACAGCCACTTTTGTTGGCGGTAGTTTTTTATTTTTTCGGTAA
>CAZPHZ010000378.1:0-3170 GCA_964586035.1 uncultured Saprospiraceae bacterium | reverse complement strand
CGGCCGGCGTGGCGGTCCGCTGGGGTGACGAAAAGGATACCGCTGTGCATAGACACGACCACGCTCGAACGACAACAAATCCACTTGCTCGCTTTGCAGCAGATCTTGGACGATCAGGGACTCGGCGGAGAGTACGAAAAACGCGACGTCAAGCTCATTACCCAGAAGCAATTCTACGGAACGGCTAGTGGACTCGCGGACGGATGTTTTGTGCTCCAGCTCATCTCCGACAGCCGCTTTTCGGGTTGCACCCACGTGTTCGTTGTGGGTCACATTACACCGGAGGCGCAATCTGGTGGCGCCATTGCCTTGTTGAAAGACGGCGATGTCATCACTATTGATGCCATAGACAACCGGTTGGACGTGGATTTGCCTGCTGAAGAACTGGCCCGCCGCCGCTCCGGATGGAAACCGCCGGAGCGTAACCTGACGGGCATTTTAAGAAAATACGCTCACTCGGTTTCCACTGCTTCCGAAGGTTGTGTGACGGATGAATGTTGAAGATTTTTTGAAAACGATGAAGTTTTAAGGAAAGACATCCTCTTACAAAAATGAATGACATGGTAAAACTTCGTACAAGTTCTGTGGCTGCAAAGGTTGGGGTGCAGCCTGCCGGAGCGGCGAAAAAAGAAACCATAACCGGGGCAGAGGCAGTGCTTCGCTGTCTGTTGGCCGAGGGTGTGGATACTATTTTTGGGTATCCCGGTGGGGCCATCATGCCGGTGTACGATGCCCTTCACGGGTATGGCGACCGGCTGCGCCACGTATTGCCCCGGCATGAGCAGGGGGCCATTCACGCTGCCGAAGGGTACGCCCGCATGCTGCGCAAAACCGGGGTTTGCATGGCCACGTCGGGCCCCGGCGCCACCAACCTGATGACCGGTCTTGCCGATGCGATACTCGATTCCATACCCCTCGTTTGCATCACCGGGCAGGTGGCATCGAAACTCCTCGGTTCCGACGCTTTTCAGGAAACCGATGTGGTGAACTGTACCCTGCCCGTGACCAAATGGAACTACCAAATTACCCGTGCGGAAGATATTCCGGGCGTATTTGCCAAGGCCTTTCACGTAGCCAATACGGGGCGGCCGGGCCCTGTAGTGATAGACATTACCAAAGATGCCCAATTGGAAAGTTTCGAATTTGCCTATGGAGGAAAGCCCACAATTCGGGGATATCATCCTCACCCCAACCCTGATTCCGGCAAACTGCAAGAAGCTGCAGTTCTCATCAATGCCGCGAAAAAACCAATGATTCTGGCGGGCCACGGCATTCAGATTGCCGGAGGCCATGATGCTTTTAGAGCCTTTGTGGAAAAAACGGGAATTCCGTTTGCCTGTACTCTCCACGGCTTGTCTTGTATGCCGGGCGACCATCCGCTTCATACCGGCATGTTGGGCATGCACGGCAATTACGGCCCCAACATGAAACAGAATGAATGCGATGTGCTCATCGCCATCGGCATGCGCTTCGACGACCGCGTGACGGGCGACCTGAGCCGCTATGCCAAACAGGCGCAAATCATACACATAGAAATCGACAAGTCGGAAATCAATAAAAACGTGATGGCCCATGTGCCCATTCATGCCGATGCGTGCCGTGCCCTCGAAGGGCTTTTACCTTTAGTGAAAGAAAAAACTTATCCCGAATGGCTCGCCGGGTTCCGGGCTTGCGATAAAGTAGAGTTTGAAAAAGTAATCAGCAAGGATTATCAACCCTCCGCAGCCGGTCACATAAGAATGGGCATGGTGGTGCACGAGGTGTCCGAACAAACAGCAGGCAAGGCGATCGTGGCCACCGATGTGGGGCAGCACCAGATGGTGGCCTCGCGGTATTACCGCTTTGCCGGAGTGAACCAGATTGTTTCTTCGGGCGGAGCCGGAACGATGGGGTACGGCTTGCCCGCTGCCTTCGGCGCCCAGATGGCCATGCCGGAGCGGCAGGTCGTGGCGTTTATCGGCGACGGCGGCTTCCAGATGACGCTGCAGGAACTGGGGCTTTGTGCCCAATGGGACGCCGGGGTGAAAATCGTATTGCTCGACAACAGCTTTCTCGGCATGGTACGTCAGTGGCAGCATCTTTTTTGCGATAACAGATACTCGGCCGTGGAGTTGCAAAACCCCGATTTCGTCCAGATTGCGAAGGGTTTTGGGGTGCCTGGCCGCCGTATCAGCAAGCCGGAGGATTTACCACAGGCAGTGGCTGATATGCTCGCCCATGACGGGCCGTACCTGCTTCACGTGGAGGTGGAAAAAGAGGACAATGTGTTCCCGATGGTACCGTCCGGCTGTGCCGTCAATGAAATAATCCTCGAGCCGCAGCCATGATTTATAGAACTACAACCGTAACCGGCATGAAAGAATACACCATCACAGTTTTTACCGAAAATCAAACGGGCTTGCTGGCCCGGGTGACGGCAGTTTTTACGCGCCGCCACATCAACATCGAGAGCCTCACCGTGTCAAAATCTTCTCTTCCCGGGATGCACAGGTTCACCATCGTGGTGCAGGTGACTCACCACATGGTGGAAGTGCTGGTGGCCCAATTAGAAAAACAGGTGGATGTGGTAAAGGCATTTTATTACGAACCCGATGAGGTCGTCTTTCAGGAAGTGGCGCTGTACAAAGTGCCCACCGACGCCTTTCACAACGGCACCAGCATCGAAGCGCTCATCCGTCGGCACAATGCACGCATCCTGGAGATAGAGCCTCATTACATCGTCATTGAAAAGACCGGCCATCAACACGAGACCGAAGCATTGCTCGAAGAGCTGAAAAAAACCGGCGTTTACGAGTTTGTGAGGTCGGGCAGGGTGGCTATAGTGAAACCCATGGAGCGGCTGAACAAATACCTTCGCTCGGTGGAGGCCATTGCCTGAGGGCCAGAATTTTCAATCACTCATTTCCTCATATTTCAATAAAAATAAAAGAAAATGGCAAAAATGAATTTCGGCGGCGTGGAAGAAAGCGTTGCTACCAGAGAAGAATTTCCGTTGGCAAAAGCCAAAGAAGTACTGAAAGATGAAGTGATCGCCATCATAGGTTACGGAGTGCAGGGCCCTGGCCAGGCACTCAACCTGCGCGACAACGGTTTCAATGTCATCGTTGGGCAGCGGCGGCCATCCAAAAGCTGGGACAAAGCCGTGGCCGATGGTTTTGTGCCGGGAGAAA
>CAZPHZ010000377.1:1352-3181 GCA_964586035.1 uncultured Saprospiraceae bacterium | reverse complement strand
AAATGAAGGCCTCCTATTATTTTTTGCCCGGCAGACCAGCAATATTTCTGTACAATCCTTAACTTTTCCTCTCAAATCAACCACTATGAAAAAAATATACCTGCTACTACCGCTTCTCTTTCATTTTTGGGCATCCCGTGCCCAGACCTACATGAGCCTGACCGACAACTTCGAGCCGGCCAGCGGCGCCGATATCAAATTTGCCGCCGGCGACTATGCTTTCTCCGATAGCGAAGAAGACGGCGTCATCCGCATCGTCGGGAAACAGGGCATCATCCTCGATGGCGACAGCGTGCAGGTGGATGGTGGTAACTATGAGGGCTACCTGTTTTACCTCGAAAATTCGAGCAACATCACCATCCGTAATTTTGACCTCGGCGAGCGATTTTTTTACGGAGTTTACACCGTGAATTGCGACAGCATCACCATCGAAAATTGCAACTTTTCGCACAACGTTCGCACCGAAGAGGGGTGGATCGTCATTTTCGACGGGCCGGAGTTGGCGCATGGCGGCGGCGTTTTTATGAATGAATGTACCAACAGCCTCATCAAGGGAAACCTGATGACGGACCAGAACGATGGCGCCGCCATTTACAATTGCGATAACATCACTTTTCTGGACAATGACTTCTCATGGAATACCAGCTATGGCATACGGATGTGGTACTCTGACAATTGTGTCATTGACAACAACAACTGCTCGAACGTAAACCGCCCGCTCACCGACCCCAGTGACTGCGCAGCGCTGCTCATGTTCCGCTCGCACGAAAACACTGTGACCAATAACGACCTCAGCTATTCCGGCGACGGCGTCTTCCTCACCGACTACATGGACGACGGCCCCGGCAATAATTACATCGCCGGAAACGACTGCTCCTACTCGCCGCACAATGCCATCGAAGCCACGTTTTCAGACGGCAATGTTTTCAAACACAACCTCTGCAATCACAGCAACTGGGGCCTCTGGCTCGGCTACTCCTGGAACACCGTGGTGGACAGCAACGAGATTCAGTTCAATGCAGGCCTCGACCCCGACCAGGGCGGCGGCATCGCCATCGACCGGGGATACAACAACACCATCACGAACAACACCATCGCCCACAACCACCGGGGCGTCAGGCTTTGGGAGGGCGGACTTATTTCACCGTACACAAACAGCTCGCATGATTACCTCATTGAAGACAATTTCTTTTTTGGCAACAAAGACGCCTTATATGCCGACAATGTGGAGCACTTAGTCAGCACGAGCAGTCTTTTCTCGCGAAATTTCAACGACATCCACATAAAAGGGAATGCAGACGCAGACACAATTTCCAATTGCAATTTCGGCACAAGTGCCGGGTTTTACATCGAGAACAAATCCACCGACGACATTTTTGCCAAAAACAACTTCTTTCAGGCCAACACCGATTTGATTGACTGCAAAATCTACGATGAAAACGATTCGCCCGTTTCCGGCAAAGTCGAGTACCAGCCTTACAATCAGGTTACTTCCCCTTTCATTATGACCCTACCACCTGAAGATTTGGCAGAATGGCCGGCCATCTGGGACGCTTACTATTATGTGGAAGATGGTGGGGAAACTTCCATCAGCTGGGATACCAACGACAAGAAAAGCGGCGATGCCTCCTTATTTGTGGATACAGAAGCGGGGTGGGACATGCACCTCCACTACTTTCCCCCCGCCGCTGATACGGGAGGAACCATGCTGGCCTCCTGGGCCTTGGCCGACACGGGGTTCATTCGATTCTGGATGAAATTCAACGTCACCGATCCGACCAACCTGTGGGGCATTCAGGAGGGCTTCATCCGCCTCGGCGACAACTGCG
>CAZPHZ010000377.1:0-1252 GCA_964586035.1 uncultured Saprospiraceae bacterium | reverse complement strand
CCGACCAACCTGTGGGGCATTCAGGAGGGCTTCATCCGCCTCGGCGACAACTGCGGCAACTATTACAAGTACGACATGAATCCCGGCGTGGTGAATACAGCCTGGGGGCCCTGGCGCTACTACCAGGTGCCGCTCACCGGCAACAGCAACTGGACCCGCACCGAAGTGGGCGAAATGACCTTCGGCGAGGTGGGCTACATCGAGTTCAACGTGGACGTGTGGGGCTACGGCTACGAGCTGTGGCTCGACGGCATTTCGCTGCCCGCGCTGCCCACCGCCACCGCCGTCGTGCAACCGGAGCAGTTTGAGTTTTCGGCTTCGCCGAATCCGTTTTCCGGGACAACGACGCTGCGCTTCACCCTGCCACAGCCCGCTGATGTGCGCCTCGACCTGTTCGATGCCACCGGCAGGCCCGTTCGGCACCTGCTGCAAGAGACGCTGCCTGCCGGGAAACATTCGGTAGATGTTGCGGCAGATGGCCTGCCGCAAGGGGTGTATTTTTGCCGGTTGATGGTGGCGGGGGAGGTGACGTGGTGCAAGGTGGTGAAAGATTGATATTCCTACCCAAAATCGAAATCAATGCATGCATTGATTATATTTACGCTGCCGGAGAATAGAGGCTGGCCTGTAAAGCGAGTTCATTTTTCCGGTATTGATTGTTCACAAAATTTTTCAGATGAAAAACGAAAACTCTCGATTCAGTTTCGCCAACCGGATGCTCGCTAATATTAAAAGAGCTGCTGTTCTTTTGGTTCTTGTCTGGTCCATCCTGCCGGGCTGCAAATCAGACGATGAAACACCGCAACCACCGGACCCTGCCTATCCCACTGACCCCGGCAAGTACGAGTTGTCGATAGATATGGATACCACCACCCGGTGGTTCACGGTGGTCATACCCCCGGAGTACGACCCTGCCGAGACGAGGCCTTTGGTGCTGGCTTTCCATCCCGGCAACGCCAATATGGCCGAATTCTACAATGCCCTGATTCAGTTTTTGGAATATGCGACAGCGGAAAGGTGGATTGTTGTATTGCCCAATGGCCGGAATACCACCGACAACCGCACGGGAGAGTGTACGTGGAATGCCGTGCATTGCTGCGGTTTGGCGTACAATCATAATGTGGATGATGTGGGCTTTGTAAAGAAGTTAGTGGAAAAACTGCAAGCAGAATACAAGATTGACGAGAAGAGAATTTACGCGCTGGGAAGGTCCAACGGCGGTATGCTCGTGCACCGGCTGGGCGCAGAAATG
>CAZPHZ010000376.1:0-3188 GCA_964586035.1 uncultured Saprospiraceae bacterium | reverse complement strand
TTTTGCTCACGAATATAAGATCAGATGTTTCTCAACTCCATCCCCACCTGCCCCAGAGCGCCCGTAACGAGTATGATTTTCTTTTTGTGTTGCATTTTATTCTTGTTGGGAAAATTACGCCTGAGTATAAATATTGAAAGCTATTTAATTTTCTCTAATCATTTAATATAAGTACCTATTTTGTTCTGTGCTGTCCAAGAGAAGGGAAGTTCAAATCCCGGTCGGCGATGATAGCTTCGGACAAGTCCATCTGCCAATCGATATTCAAAATGGGACAGTCAGGCCGAATTCCGCCCTCGCATTCCGGTGCGTAAAAGTTATCGCATTTATAGAAAAATGTAGCGGTTGGGCTAAGCACGGCATAGCCATGAGCGAAACCGCGAGGCACGAAAAGTTGCCGCTTGTTTTCGCCGCTTAGCACACAAGAGTAGGATCGCCCGAAAGTGGTGCCGGGACGAATGTCCACCGCCACATCGAGCACCTCTCCCTGCAAGACTCTCACTAATTTTGCCTGCTCGAAAGGCGCGACCTGGTAATGCAGCCCTCTTAAAACGCCCCGGCCGGAGAAAGCCTGATTGTCTTGTACAAAATGGGTGAATATTCCGGCATCTTCGAACGCCCGTTCGCTGTAACTTTCAAAAAAATGACCACGGTCATCGCCATGCACCTTGGGCTCAAAGACCACAAGTCCCGGCAGGTTTGTTGAAAAAAAAGGCATAAGAGCAAATTTGAATGGCTATTTTTCTCTAAAAAAAATAGTGATGGGCACGCCGCTGAATTCAAAATGCTTACGCAATTTGTTTTCGAGGAAATTCCGGTAACTATCCTTGACGTGTTTGGGATGGTTGCAATAGAAGACGAACGCCGGATAAGGCGTCGGTAGTTGCGTCATGTATTTGATATTAACGAACCTGTTTCGATGTGAAGGAGGTGGGTTGTGTTCAATTTCGGGCTGCATGGCACTGTTCAACGCCGAGGTTTTTATTTTCCTGCTTAGATTCTCGTACACCTGTAATGCAATTTCCACGGATTTAAAAATTCGCTGTTTGTCCACCACCGAAGTAAAGACGATGGGAACGTCGTTGAAAGGAGCTAACCGTTTTTTAACTTTCTTCTCATAATCCCGCGCAGTGTTGGTTTCCTTCTCCATTAGATCCCATTTGTTCACTAAAACAACCACACCTTTGTTGCGCTTTATCATCAACCTGAAAATACTCAGGTCCTGTTGTCCTATATCCCGCTGGGCATCTATCATCAGAAGGCAAACATCGGCCTCCTCGATGGCCTTTATGGCCCTCATCACCGAATAAAATTCCAGGTCTTCGTGGACCTTGGCTTTCTTGCGAATGCCTGCTGTATCGATGAGCAGAAATTCTTTTCCGAACTTGGTATATTTGGAGTGAATGGTATCGCGAGTGGTGCCTGCGATATCTGTCACGATGGTGCGCTCCTCGCCGAGCAGGGCATTCACCAACGACGACTTACCTACATTGGGTTGCCCAATGATTGAAAATTTCGGCAAATCCGATTCTACTTTTTCTTCCACTTCCAAATACTCCGTCACGGCGTCCAATAGGTCCCCGGTTCCGCTTCCAGTGAGAGAAGAAATGAAGAATATCTCTTCGAATCCCAAGCTATAAAATTCATTTGCCTCCAAATACCGCTCTTGATTATCCACTTTATTAACAATCAGGATGGAGGGTTTGCTGGAGCGGCGCAGCATACGCGCCACGTCCTCATCGAGGTCGGTGAGACCGGTAGTCACATCAACGATGAAAACGATGACCGTAGCCTCTTCCATTGCGATGGTAACCTGGGAGCGGATGGCCGATTCGAAGACGTCATCAGAAGCGCTCACAAATCCGCCGGTGTCTATCACCGTGAACGATTTTCCGTTCCATTCGCAGTTGCCGTACTGCCGGTCCCGCGTTACTCCGCTGGTGTCATCTACAATGGCCCGGCGGCCACCAATCAGGCGGTTAAAAAAAGTAGACTTTCCGACATTGGGCCGTCCTACAATTGCTACTATGTTTCCCATAAGATTTCAACTCGATTTTCTTGGTAAGGAACAGGTACGAAATAACATGTCTCTTTGAATCAGTTGAGAAGGTTGAGAAGGTTGAGTGAGGTTTAGACTAAACCCTCTAAACCCTCTAAACCCTCTCAACTTTCTATCTCATGCACGTCCCTAAAAGGCGAAATTTACTCATACCCAAACCGTTTCAATTGCCGCTCGTCGTTGCGCCAGTTATCCCTGACCTTCACGTGCATTTCGAGAAAAACTTTCTTTTCAAGCCAGGCCTCCAGGCTCTTGCGGGCGTTGGTGCCCATTCGCTTGATAGCACTCCCGTTTTTTCCAAGGAGAATGATTTTTTGAGACTGACGGGCCACGTAAATCTGCGCCTCAATACGCACAAGAGGCTTGCCCTCTTTTGTTATAGTTTCAACAAAAGCTTCAGTAATTACTTCAACGGAATAGGGTATCTCCTGTTTATATTGTTCCAAAATTTTTTCCCTGATAATTTCAGAGACAAAGAACCGCTCAGGCCGGTCAGTCAACTGGTCTTTCGGATAATATTCAGGCCCTGGAGGAAGGTATTTCCTCAGGGTGCTCATCAGCTCTGCCGTATTCATTTTTTTTAGCGCTGACACCGGAATGCACTCTTCAAAAGATACCCTTTCGCTCCACCATTTTAAAAGCTCCAGAATGCGCTCCGGTGTGGCAATGTCTGTCTTATTGAGAACCAAGAATCTCGGTACTGCTATTTTTTTTAGCTGCGCAATGACGGGGTCATCTTCAGCGTACAGCTCTTCCACATCGGTCACGAACAACAAAATATCGGCATCTTCAAACGCTGAATTTGCAAAGCGATTCATGGCCTCCTGCATTTTGTATGACGGCTCCCCGATGATGCCGGGTGTATCAGAAAACACCATTTGGAAATCTTCCCCGCTCAAAATTCCGATGATGCGATGCCGCGTGGTTTGCGGCTTCGCCGTAATAATTGACATGCGCTCCCCCACCAAGGCGTTCATCAGGGTACTCTTGCCTACATTCGGCCGCCCGATGATATTGACAAATCCGGATTTATGATTTTCCATTCTTCTTTTTAGCACTTGATAACTCGACTTTTTGTGTGAGTGTCGCAGCCTGCTCCTTCTTTTTGGCCGCTGGTTTTACCGGCTCG
>CAZPHZ010000375.1:0-3191 GCA_964586035.1 uncultured Saprospiraceae bacterium | reverse complement strand
AAATTCATAAAGAAATTAGAAAAGTATTAGAACAAAATAGTAAAGAACCAATTACAGTAACTACAATTGTGGACATAATGAACCTAATTGGTAAATGTGTCGTAGCAGGGAACGTAAGACGAACAGCGGAGCTTGTGTTTTTTAAAATATTATCCCCCCCATAATCCCCCCGCCACTTTGCTGATGCCGTACACCGTCGTTGGTTTGAGGACAGCATTCTGGGGAGTACTTACCCTGGGGATGTCATCCCCAAAAGCCGCTATGGAACTGGGAAAGAAAACTTTTGAAACCCCGAGTTCACAGCCTATTTCGAGGATATTGAAAAGCCCTCCCATATTCACCTCCCAGGTAGCTTTCGGAAATCGTTCGCCCCGGGCGGAGAGGATGGCTGCAAGATGATAAATCTGGGTGATGTCGTATTTCTTCACGACAGCAGCCAGCGCCTCCTTTTTACTCACATCAATTTTCTCGTAAAAAAGGCTGCCGGGAGGTGCCTCTTTTATGTCGGAGGTGATAACATTGCCCAATCCGTAGGCTTCAGTAAGAGCTTCAGTCAACACTGTGCCTATCTGTCCATTGGCGCCGGTGATAAGGATTCTGTCTTTACTCATAGTTAAGGTCAGGGAGGGTGTAGTTTCGAAACCTAAAATTAAGAAAACTATTTCAGATCTGCCGGGGAATAGGGAGGTACTCTTTCGACAAATTCAAACGTCCGTACCGAATAATCCATGCGGCAACAAAAGGTCTGGACTCCGTTGGTCACCATGAGGTATGGCACCTGCAGCGGCATGTTGTACCAGGCTATTTGTTGAAATACTTTTTGCGCCAGCTTCACTGAAGGGGCTTTACATTCTATCAATAGATATGGGCGGGTATTTCCGTCGAGACCCAAGATGTCGCATCGTTTATATAAACCATTCACCGTCAACGACTTTTCCACCTGAACAGAATTTACAGAATACCCTAACTCACTCATCATAAAACAAATGACCAATTGCCGGACCAATTCTTCCGGAGTGCGGACAAGGTACTTTCTTCTCACCGGATCGTATATCAGAGAAGTGTCTTCTTTTTTTTCGAGAATATGCGGCGTCTTACCGGAGGTCTCCGGCGCCAAAACAGGCGGCTCATGTCTGCGCTTTAGGAGGAGGTGACTTTTGTATTTTCCAAAATCAATGTCCATTATTGCAGAAATAAAAAAGAGGCTGCAGCAGAAGTCATTTGCCCCCAGTTAGGTTTTTATGCAAAGACTATTGGCGCAGCCTCTTCGGTACTCTCGTTTTATCTCAATAGGGTGACGTCTCCTTTGCGGACGTATTGTTTGCCATTGCCACCATCAATTTCGTATTTTATGTAGTAAATATATACGTCGGACGGGGCATCCTTTCCATTTTGCTTTCCATTCCACCCCAGCAGGTCTCGCTCATTATTATATACCACCTGCCCCCACCTGTTATAGACTTTGAATTCTATGATTGAAACAGGAACCTTTGAAACAATGGTGAAATCATTATTCAATTGGTCGTTGTTAGGCGAAAATGCATTGGGAATATCCACCGGATTGTCTTTTACAAGAATTTCTAACTCCTTGAATGCAGTACATCCAAACTCATTGGTAATCAGAACAGCATAGGTTAAGAGCATATCAGCGTCTACTTCCGGTGCATTGAGCACTCCTGAAGAGGTATCGCTCGTCGTGCTAATTAGCTCACCCTGAACAAACCATTCAAAAACAGCTCCCGTAATGGGATTGGGTATGGTGGAAGCCGAAAGAATAAATTCCTCGCCCTCAAATAAATCCAGCGTGTCATTATTCACCTCGTTGGCCACTAAGTCCGTAAGAATAATAGATGGTATTACTGTCAATGTGACAGAATCGGAATGAATAAAGCATGGTGGTTCAGAAGAATCTTGAGCGGAAAGGAAGTAGGTGCTTGTCTCGCTCGGGGTTACCGTGTAAGTACTCTCGGAACTCACTACTGTTCCACTTTCATCTGTCCAGGTGAATTTTACTCCAGGTTTGTCTACATCTGCAACCAATTTAATCGGTTCGCCCTGGCAGAGGGTACTATCTCCTGTAATGGTGAGATTGAAATCCTCATGAAGTGCAATGGTGACTTCATCTGAAATATCGCAGGTACCATTGCTGGCTTCCAGGAAATAAGTCGTTGTCACAGCTGGTGCCACAACTGGCTGAGCCTCAGTGGAGTTCAGGCTATTGTCCGAAGATGTCCATAAATAGGTGGCCGTTGGATCATTTATCGAATTGAGGGTTACCTGCTCGCCCGGGCAAATATTCCGGTCAAATGGAAACTGATAGTTGGGCAACGGAAGCACCAAAATGGCGGCAGATCCGCTAACCGGACAGCCTTGGAATTCTGCGCTGACACTGTAGCTGGTAGTGGAGGATGGCGTGGCCAGGGGGTTGTCACAATCCGAGCACGACAGGCCGTTGGGAGGCGTCCACATGAAATCGCTGACGCCAGGGTCTGCGATGATTCCGAATTGCACCGACTCACCAGCACAAATGGTATCGAGGGCAGGTATCACCTGGAGGGAGGCCACCGGTACCACGACAATATCTATGGTATCTGTACTGGCACAGGCATGCACAGTTGTATTCCTGACGAAAGTGTGTGTTTCCACCGCCAGAAACACGAGATTTAAAAAACTATCTGGCGTAAGTGCGCCAGGCAACGGCATCTCCCAACTCAGGTCGATTCCGGGAAAGTGAGAAGGCTCATAGGTGGGCGAAATCAGCGTAACTTCTTCTCCCTGGCAATACGAAGGCTTATTCGGTATCGCTGAAATGCTCAAATCGGGAAGCGAATCAACATATATCAGCACGGAATCGATAACCGCACATTGAGCTGCTTCCAGAGTAGTATAATACCAGGTTGATACCGGTGGGTACACGATAACTTCTTCCGGATCATTGATGGTCATATAATCCTGAGGCATCCAGCTAACCCCTACCCCGTTCGTCGAGGTGATGGAATTGATTGTCACTGAATCGCCCACGCACATATACGTCGTATCGGGGTTTTGTATCTCTACATCCACCGGAATCACCTCGATGGTCACGGTGGCAGTATCGGAGCATACACCAGCCGTGCTGGTGCCAATTACGGTGTAAGTGGTCGTAACATCGGGAGGTGCAAGAGTGGCTGACACACATACGTCGCCTGGAC
>CAZPHZ010000374.1:0-3208 GCA_964586035.1 uncultured Saprospiraceae bacterium | reverse complement strand
GCTGCTCGTTGATAGTTTTTGCTATCACTCGGGCTAAAGTTGCGGCTTCTTGCCGCCGTGCGTAGGCCAGTGTTGTGTCATTGGAAAAGCCGCATATAGCTGCGGCATTTTTTTAAAAACAAAAAAGCCGCTCCCCGTGAGGGGAGCAGCCAAACTTTACTCCAAATCTATCTATCGTATAAAACTTGTTTGCGTTATTGATTGACGAGCGTCATCTTTCTCGTCATTTGGAAAGTGGGGGTTTGCAGCCGGTAGAACAACACGCCCGTGGCGGGTAATTCACTGCGCTGAATGACCACTTCGTTGTATCCCGGCAGATACTCGTCTTCAATCTGGTGAACTACTTTTCCATTGGTATTAAAAAGCGTGATGGATGCCCGGCATGCCTCAGGCAAACTGAACCCGATAGTAGTTCTGTGACTGAAAGGGTTGGGGATATTTTGATATAATTCTGGTTCTGTTTCCGCCAACTCCAGGGAGTTGCCGCCATTGTAATCAAGGCCAACATTTATGACCTCCGGTGCTGAACCGCCGGTTTCGGCATATGCTTCGGCTCTCGTGAATCTCGAGTCGATATGAACCAATTGGTGCAAACTGCCTGCTCGTTTGGCTGTAAATTGCAGTTGTGCCAATGGTTCTCCGTCTTCGAGTGTCAGCGTCTCCGGCTGGTGCCAGGAAGAGGTAATGGCTCCTTCGCTTTCTAAACCGAAGCCAAAGTTTTCGAGTGTGGTCACATTCGTTGGAAGGGCAGTAGAAAATTCGAGGAATGCCGGGTCGAAGTTTAAAGTGAACTGGAATCCGGAGATGGCCTTGAAATCTTTTGCCATCATAGTAAGGGTCACCAATTCGCCGGGTTGGAATGCCGCATCCTTGGCTTCGAACCATAGAATATCTGAAGACCGGTCTTCAATACCGCCGTCAAAATCGTCGTTGGGCACTGCGCTGCCGTTTACATCGCCAATTTTGATGGCGGTGAAATCAGCATCGGCAAATGCCGCATTCAGGTTATTCACATTTATGACCTCGGGGAACACTGTTTCCCAGGGATTTTCGGGATTCGGAAAAACGAAGCTCTTATCGACAAAGCGCCACGATGTGTTGTTGGGAAAGTCCAGATTGATAAACAGAATCATTTTGCGCAATTCCACCAGGTCAAAGGTGGTAATGCTACCAGAGTGATTTACATCGGCGGCGATGCGCTTGTAAGGAGAATCCAATGGCTGTATGCCGAGAATATGCCGCGACATCAGCACGAGGTCGAAAGTGGAGACGCCATTGAGTGGGTTGTCGTCTTTGAGAGGGGTAACCGTGTAATCCAGTCCGCTTTCAAGACCAGCGAATTCGTATGACCCATCGGTCCCCGACATTGAGTCGAAGTTATCGTTATTGTTGCTGTTCAATTGGATATTCACATCCTGCACTCCATCGTTGGCAGGAGTTAGCACGGAACCGCTTAGCGGGTTGCCCATGTCGCAATGGAATAAATTGTCCTGAACGATGATAAAAGTAGCGCAGTAATCCTGATTACCAGCCGCATCGGTAACCCATATCTCGACGGGTATTTCAAGGAATACCTGGTCGCAGGTGAAAATATGGCAGCTATCGCCTATGTCCGTTGAGAAGGAATAGGTTAATTCGCCACCGCAATTGTCGAAGCTCCCATCGTTGAGATCTTGGGCACATATCTCGACCATCCCCGTTTGCATAATTTCCACAACAAGTCCATTTGAACAAACTGCTACTGGTTTTTTACAATCTACCACGCTGAAATCAACACCGATATCTGACTCATTGCCGCAGGCATCTGTCACGATGTAATGGATGCGGTGCTCGCCAAGTGGCAGATACCCATCGTAAAAGCCTTCCCCGTTTAAGTCAAACGACAAGTCCCGGAACAGATCGATGTGGTAAACAATTTCGAACTGGTCGGTGCATTCGCCATCTATTTGGATGGGTAAAAACACGTGCCCTTCCTGGCAACTGGTGTCGTAGCTGCAAAACTCACTGCTGAAAGGATAGGACAGTGCAGGTGGCGTATCGTCATTTATTTTTATGATTTGCTGGTATTCGAAGTTTCCAAAATAGTCGGAAAACGTTTCGTCAATCCATTCCCCATCGGGGTTGTTGGGGATGATGTTGGCCGGCTTGTACGGGTCATAGTAGCACCAGTTATGTACCTTGTAAGTACGCACAATTTGGAAGCAGGCCGAATCACCGGTCAGGTTGAAAAATTGGTCGCTGACGTTTACAGCTATTTGGTCGCATCCGTAATTTTCTATTTCCACCGTAGGTGCGGGAATAGAATCTCCACAACTGCCGTAATAATTGGGTGGGAAATGAATGACCCAGTCGGAAACCGGCGTCACCTGAATGATTTGCTTGCAGGTACCTGAGATATTGGCAGAACTGTCCACGGCGACGAAATACCGGATTACCGTTCCTTCTCCGCAGGCGTTTACAAACTCGTCGTGGGGCAATTCGATGACAGTGGCTTCGCAATTGTCGTAATAGGAAGGCTGTCCAAAACCATCGAGCCAGGTCTGGTCGATGTCGGCCGGTAGTTCAGTGCAAGCGATGACTTTGTTCGGCGGGGCGATGCAAGTCGGTGCTATTTTATCGTTTACCAAAGCGGTCACCATGCATTCGTTGTGATTGCCAAAACAATCATACACCCGCATGACAACCATCACCGTATCATCTTCACAATCGAAGGTTATGGATGGAGCGTAATAGTTGTCCGATTGTCCCATGCGTTTCGCCACCATATCCTCGATGCAGCAGTTGTCGTGGCTGCCGTCGTCAAATGTGGCCGCAAATACTTCAGCGTATCCCGTGATATCGAGGTTGACATCTGTTATTTCATCGCAAACAACGGTGGGCACGGTATAGTCGCCAACTTCTGCAGTTACCGGAAGTTCGGTCACATTACCGCAGGCATCTATGGCTTTGTAAATGATAATATGCGTGCCGATATTCAATCCGGGTGCAGGCACATTGCCTCCCTCTGAGCCGTCCGTTCCGTTTGCGTATTCGGCTTCGCCTACCCGCGCTAAAATGCGAATGGTCACAGCACCACACTCCGCGGCACACGGAGCACGCACTACGGCACGCCGGCGTCCCACACGGGCGGCCGCGGTGCGCGCCGCGCCGCGCGCGGGACGGCACGCGGCACGGTACGGGCCCGCGGGGTGCGCGCGCCCACGCCGCG
>CAZPHZ010000373.1:0-3214 GCA_964586035.1 uncultured Saprospiraceae bacterium | reverse complement strand
TGCCACTTGCTCTCCACCGGTGGCGGCGAGATTGTGGAGTTTTTGGAAGGGAAAGAGTTGCCAGGTATTAAGGCCATTCGGGGGTGAGCATCGTTTGAGCTATAATTAAATAAGAAGTCTAATTCCACCTGAACCTTATTTAGCTTCTGTCTTACTTTTAAATGAACCATTGAGAGGTTAGGTTATGGAGGCTTTTAAAATCTGTTGGTGTGAACCCAACCTTCTCAACTCTATCAACTTCCTCAACCATTTTGGCCCCAAATTTATCTCATCCTCACCTCATTTCCTCCAACGTTTTACGAGATATGCGATGACAAAGACAGCCAATACCAATGCCCACCAGGGTGGCAACCCGCTACCTGGAATCGGTTCCATATTTCCAACAGGCACAAAAGCGGCCCAAAAAAGAGGGTGCGAACGGTTGCTGTTTTTCATGCGGTCCAGATAATCGAGTTTGGCAGTTCGCAATGCTTCGTCTTTGGGCTGGCCCGCTTTCAGATTTTTATAAAAAGAGACCATAATTTCGGCCGAAGCATTATCGTCAATGCTCCATAAAGTAGTGACAATACTCGATGCGCCAGCGTAAAAGAATCCGCGAGCCAGGCTTACGATACCCTCTCCGCGCTGAAATTCTCCGACACCCGTTTCACATGCGCTCAATACCACCAGCGAGGCTCGCAGACGCATGTTGTAAAGGTCTTTCACGAAGACAAGTTCGTTTTCCACACTATCGGAGGTCTGGTAAAAAGCGAGGTAGGAATATTCTCCGTGCTGGTCGTTGGCTTTGCCGTGTGTGGCAAGGTGCAGAATATCTGCTGCGGAGACGGATTTGTAAAACTGCGACTCGGTAGCACGCTCGCCGAGAAATACTTTACCTCCCATGATTCGCTGGATGGCCTTCGCCTCTTCACGGTTGAATGTCAAACTGCCGAGCACCGCCTGCCAGGGGTCGCTTCGGATATTGAGTGTGTCGCCGCCATACGACGGGGCGAATGCGATGAACCTGTCACCTGAGGCCTTTTTTCGCCGCACTTCCTGCAACAGAGTGGCAGAATAGCAGTAGCTAATTTGGTATTTTTTCAAAAGAAAATCCTGTGTGTCAAAGCGGTTGTAGTCGGTGGTTGGGACCGTTAGCAGGGCCTCGAAAGGCAGGTATCCCAACACTCCTCCCGGAATGATGACTATTCTGGCAGAGTGAATGAAAGGCTGCACCGGCTCGAAAATAAGTTGGTACAGCTCGTGCCCGATATTGGCGTATTTTAGATTGAGCAGGTCGAAATCGCGGCTGCCGGGGTTGAACCTGTAGATGCTGTTGCAAAAGTCTTCGGTCCATGACTCCAGCGGAAAGTCCTTTTTAATATGAACGACGTTGAAGCTGCCGGCGGATACCGCGAACGCATAAATGTTGTCTTCGCCGACGAAATAACTGAGCAGGGTCTGGTCTTCCCAAAGCACATTTTTTTGCAGTTCCCGGACGGTCACTAATTTCGCATTGTAACGCAAATCAAAATAAGCCGGGTAATTCTTCCTCAACTCGCGCAGCAGCCTTTCCTGTTTCATTTTCAAAGTGAAAATACGGTCGTTAAGGAGGGACTGTTTTCCATTGTCACGATTTGCTCCTTTCAGGTTTTCCTCAAAAAGCTGTTTTTCTAAAAAGGCCAGGTCGATTTTCAGTTGGCGGTCTTGCGCCAACAGGCTGTCCGGTATGCCGGCGAATTCCTCCGCATCTACTGTATGGAGGGCCTCGTTGAGGATGATAGCATTGCTCTTCTCGGCAATGTAAAACGCTTGTTCCCAATATTTTATGTTCCCGGTGACATTTTTCAAATCGTCTTTTACGGCTATCGCTTTTTCATAAATCTGGAAATAATTATTGAGCAGCGCAATGCGGGAAGCCGGTTCATCGAACGAGTTTTTAATAAACTCAATGAGTTGCAGCGCCTGCCTGAAAATGGAGTCGGCCGCAAAAAGGTATTTGTTTGTGCCCGTTGAATCATAATAAGATGTGAGCAGGGTGGCACGGGTTTGCAAAATGCCGAGTAAACGGATGGTAGATGAAACGGCATTAAAAGGCTGCACTTGATTCGGCTGGTATCCAATGGAGACATAGGCAGAGTCGCAATAGTCCAATGCGCATATTTCATCCCCGGCACAAGACTGCGCCAGTTTTGCGTACACATCCGCTACATCGGGATGTATTTTCCCATAGAGTTTCAGACGAATGGCCAATGCCTGTTGAAAATAAATGCCAGCCTGCGTCAGTTTTTTTTGTTGGAGGTACACCTCACCGATTCTAGCGGCAGCATCGGCCTGGTCGGCAGAGAGCTGCCCATCATCTTGACTGATAAGTTGCAATGCCTCTCCATAATACCGCAGCGCGTTGGTATAATTATCCTTTTGCTCGAAATAATATCCGATGTCGTTGAGCAGTTCCGCTTTTTCGTTGGGGTCAAACGCGGGCAAGAGCTGATAAGTCTGCAAAGCACGGGTAAACCACTCGTACGCACCGTCGTAGTCTTGCTTATCGAGCAAAACATTGCCGATGTAATTGCACGTACGCGCAACGAGGTGGTGTTGCGGACCAAATATTCGGAGCCGAATGCCAAAGGCGCGCAGGAAGTATGTTAATGCGAGTTCAAGGTCGCCCCTGTCGTGTAACATCAATCCCGTATTGGCATAAGTGTTGGCCATTTCAGAATTGTCCACTCCAGGGTGCTTTTCAAAAATTTTGAGTGCCAGTTCGAGGTAATCCACGGCTTTTTGGATGTCTCCTCTGTCGTTGTAGGTAGCACCTATGTTGTTGTATAGCCGTGCATAGTCCATTCCATTTTTCTCCAAAATGCTGTCGAAAATGATGCGGGTTGTATCAAAGTAATCCAAGGACTCATCGAGGTGCCGCATGTTGGAAGAAAGGGTGCCCAGATTGAAATAATTGTTGGCAGTTTCCTCGGAGTAAAATCCGTGTTTATCAAGGTTGAAGCTGAGTGCACCCATGTAGTTTTTGAGCGCTTCGCCGTAGTTGCCAAGGTTTTCATATACGATGCCGATGTTGTTGAACTCGTTACCCACCTCATTGGAATTCATCGACTGGCTTATGGCTAAGGCCTTCTCTAAAAATTCGAGACTCAGCGGATAATCCCCTTTCCTCAGCAGTAATATTGCGTAACTGTTGTAAGCTTTTACCCTTTCGATATTATCCAGTGGTAACCCTTTA
>CAZPHZ010000372.1:0-3263 GCA_964586035.1 uncultured Saprospiraceae bacterium | reverse complement strand
CCACCGGAATCACCTCGATGGTCACGGTGGCAGTATCGGAGCATACACCAGCCGGGCTGGTGCCAATTAGGGTGTAAGTGGTCGTAACATCGGGAGTTGCAATAGGGCCGGAGACATTTCCGCCGGGGAACAGGCCGGTATCCGGTGTCCAGGAATAGGTGGTTGTGGTATTTGGAATATCCTCACCGAGGTCCACGCTAAAGTTTTGACAAATTGTAGTATCGGCGGCCACTTCGGGAAAATCGAAGTTGTCGATGTTGATGTCAACATGATCAGTAGCCGTACATCCCCCCAGTTCAACGGAAACATCCAATGAAATGGAGTTGAAAAATTCCGGCGGGACAATCGTCTGTACCGGATTTGTAGGGTCGTCCAACGGAATAAAAAAGGTCTGCCAAAGCAGGTTGCTGTTATTAACGTTGTTTTCGGCAGTGATAGTGACAGAGTCTCCCTCGCAAATGGTGAGGAAATCGCCGGGTAAGATATTGACCTGTGGGTCGATAAGTTGTAAAAATACCGAATCAACATCGGTACATACTCCGAGAGTACCAGTCACCGCAACCCAACGGCTGGAGTCGGGGCATGCGGTGGGGTTCGATATCAGAGGGTCGTCGAACAATCCAGGTGGCTGCCAGAAATAATCGGTAGCGCCTGAAACCTCCATTTGCACACAATTGTCCTGGCAGACGAGCACAGTGTCCAGGGCATCGTCAAAAATCTGAACAAGAAGGTTGTCGTGTATTTCTACAATCAAAGTGGCGAGCACAACTTCTCCGCATCCAAAATCACGCACCAGCTTTATTTCCACCGTATCGATACCTTCGATGACGCCATCCGCCAAGGCGGTGATAGGAAACGTGAATTCGGTCTCGGTGGGGGTAAAAGTGAGGGTAGAAGGAATGTTCAATTCATAATCCACTCCCAATTGAGCGGTACCACCGACCACCACATCGAAAGTGGTGGGTTGATCCACGTTGGTATTAAGAGACACCACGATTTCGTCGGGATTGGCGGTACATTCTTCCACGAGGTAGTCTATTCCATTGTTATAAACTACGTCTAGATTGGGTGATCCACCTTTAATCTCTGAAATAAAAACGCCCGAATCGTATGCGCTATCGCCACGATCAGCAATAGCCAATTTCAATTTGTAAGTATTACAAGGTATAGTGGCAATTTTCGCAGTCAGGCTTTTCTTAACTCCCAATGAATCGGAAGTCAGGCCGTCATAAACTACACTCGTTCCATTTTCATTGTTTCGGTAAAATTGCCAGTTATTGGTCCCGTTCACACTATTGATTTGAATAGGAGTGCCATCGGCTAACGTGGCCACATTGTGTTTTGGCTCTGTAAAGCCGGGGTCTCCGGCAATGCCTGGTCCTGACACGAGGAAGGCGAATATGTCATTAAACGAGGTGTTGACAAATTCGGGGTATTCTTCAGAGCCAAAAATGTATTCAAATGTGATTTCATCGGTAGCGGCAAATACTTCCAACTCCACCACACATGCATCCTGAGAAAGCTGCCCGTTACCACTGAGGTTCGAAAGCGTATCCAAATCCAAATCTCCTGGCATATTGTTGCCTGTGGAGGCAAAAAAGGTACCCGTGCCGGGAACCTCACTGGCAGAACCGGATGTAAGTAATAGCCCTTTATCCAACCCGAGGTCAGTGCCATCGCCAGCCAGGAAAGTCCCCACGGAACCATTGGCACAATCGATTCCGGTCACAGAGATTACAGTCTCACCCGAAACCACGCTTTGCACTATTTCTTCAGGAGTTGATGATGCATCTACGGAAATAGCATTGTTTGGGTCGCAAGCCTCTTGGGTACATTGCCATGACCCACAGAAACCCTCATAAGTAGAAGCTGCATCGGAAGTAAAAGCCACGGTCAGGCACCCGCTTGAAGCGAAGACAGAGTAACAAACTCCGCCGTTTATTTCGTTGCCAAATCCAGACCCATCCAATGAGGCAATGACGGGAGAATTGGTATTAGGTCCGTCGTAAAATGTCAATGCATCGTTGAAATTCTCAATGGCAAAATACTCGAGTGTAAAATTAATACAGTTATGGGGTGCACTCGGACATATCGTAAAAATGTGATTTTCGTCGTTTCCATAGTCCCCATCCGGGCCACCCGAATCGCAGAGTGTACCGGAGCAGGCCGTGGAGCCTCCCTGGTCAATGGTGATTATCGGAGGTTTTTTGGTGATGCACAGTTTAAATGCGCCGGAGTTCGGTGTTGCGGTTGGCGACCAGTCGTTTATCCTCAAAAAATAGGTAATACCCGGAGTCAGCCCGGCCAGGTCAATAAATACTTCAGTTTCGCCCGCACTGGCAGACACACAATCCAGCAAGACCAATCCATCAAATTCGCAATCGCCGCGATAGACAGCGATCTGAGGGTTGACAATGGATGGCAATCCATTACCTGCATCGGCCATACCTGTGAGCAATATCCTGTAATCGAGGATTGTATCCACCGCAGTGAATGAAAGCCAGACATCGCGGTCAGGGTTACCAACAAAACAGGGCGGAATATTATCGAATCCAATATTGCTTTCCGTGGCACCTACGTTGTTGAAAAGCACAGAGTCCGGGCAAACCGGAGCATTGCCAAGATCCAGACTCGGGCAATCATCATTCTGCGCGTGAAGCCCAATGGAAAGCAGGCTGAAAAAGGTAAGAGTAAGGAAATACTTCATAATTTTTTTTCGGTGTTACTTACATGCCGCTCCTTGAGGGGGTGGCGGCTTTTCCCTTGGATTAAAAAAAGGGTCAGACCAATTATTTTGGCTGACTTACCAAGACAAGCGAAGGTACGGCCTTTTCATCGCCAAAAATAAAAATGCTACCTGAAACCATGTCGGATAAGTAGCATTTCTTTATAATTTCTTTTTTGACAACATAGGCTTGGTAAAAATTAGAGTTTGCCGCTCCCGCATATTCGGTGCGCCAACTTGTCGGTACGCATGCAATCATCCCATTTTACCTTTATGTTCGAAAAACACATTGTTTTGGATTACAAGCTTTTCGTTACCTTGCACCGATGTTTCCTTTCACAAACAAAATCAATAAAATGAAAAGATTCCTTCAATTCTCAATGGCCGCTGCCTTTGTTTTGGCACTGAACCCGATATTGGCCCAGCGCCTGATTCTATCGCCCGACCATCCAATGCCGGGTGAAAAGATAATGATAACTTACAACCCTGCCGGTAGCGAACTGGAGGGGCTCGAGTCGTTTGAGGCAATTGCATACGT
>CAZPHZ010000371.1:0-3272 GCA_964586035.1 uncultured Saprospiraceae bacterium | reverse complement strand
AAAACCTCCTCAACTCAACTCCCTCAACTTCCTCAACCTCCTCAACTCCCTCAACCTCCTCAACTTCCTCAACCTCCTCAACTCCCTCTACTCCCTCAACCTCCTCCCCCCCTCTTCAGCTATTCTCCTGAAACCGGGCCCATGCTGACCCGGCCAATCTATTCGTCAAATCCTCGATGAAATAGCTACCGGCAGCGGGATCGGCCACCCAATCGAGGTGGCTTTCCAGTTTTAAAATGTGCTGGACATTGCGGGCAATGCGGCGGGAAAAGGCCGCCTTTTCCGGGGCATTGTCCGGCGGCAAAACTGTGAGTCTGTCCGCACCGCCAATAACAGCAGACATGGCCTGTGTGGTGGCTTGGATCATATTGTCGTGGGGGTCGCCCGATTGTTCGGTGGCTGCAAAACTGGCCTCTACGGGGGGCATGTCGAATTTGCAGCTCCAACCTTTGAGCACGTTGGCCCAGAGTAATTTCAAGGCCCTTATTTTCGCAATTTCCACAAAATAATTTTTGCCAACGGCAATGGAAAAAAACAGGTGGGCATTGGCCTTATCCGGGGATATGTCTTTTTGCATTAATTGGGACAGCCATTCCTCCCCATCGGCGATGGTGGCCGCCAATTCGTTGACCACCTCCTGCTCACCCTCGTAATATCGGGTTCCATTTACCGGCAACACTTTGAAAGCCGGCAATTTCCCATGAGCAAATTCAACGAGTTCCAAAGCTTGGTCCTGCACCACGGCTTCGTCGTACAACCAATTGACACTGCCCTGAATCTGCAAATCGCCGAGGCCCCTCTTCTCTGCCACATCTTTGAAATGGTGCAGCAATTGCAACGGGTTGGCATTTTTGTTACGCTCCAAAAAATGGACAGATATGCTCGAAAGGTCCATCCCTTCGAGCAAGGCCGTCATACGGTGACTCCCCAAGATTTCATCGAGCAAAAACCGGGGAGCTTCCACGCCATTTTGCACCGCATCCAAGGCCATTTGATTGGCGTAGGCAATATTAGTGGCATCTACATCTTCGCCGGTTTTCCAACCTGCATTACCCATGATTGGGTTGGGCAATTCTGCCACTTTGCCGGCATGGTGAAACGGGCTGATTTCCAAATCACCGATATGCCAATTCAGCTCCTCAATGGCATTGCCTTTCAGGTCTTCGCTGATTTTAGCAAGCCACTCGGCTTTTGTGACTGGCGGGAATTCTTTGAATGCCGGCGATTTACTTTTCATCCTTTCGAACAAGTTTGAGGTAAAAATACGCAAGTTGCAGCAGGAAGCGGCAAGTTTTTTACCTTGGCTCCGCAAATGAAAAATTAAACCCATTCTCGATGCCACACCGAATTTGTTACCCGGCTATAATTGTCATTTTGGCGTGGTTTCCCCTGCAGAGTACTGCACAAACCAACGTCCCCGACACCATTGTCGCCAGTTTTTCAGACACTAAAATTCATTTCGACGGCCTGCTCGACGAACCCGTCTGGAGCAAGGCCCGGCGAGTGAGTAATTTCATGCAGGTGGAACCCGTAGAGGGTGCCCCGGCCACCGAGCGCACGGAAGTGGCAGTGGTGTACACCGAAACCGCCATGTACCTTGGTGTGTGGTGCTACGACAGTGAACCGGACAAACTCACGGCCAAATTTCTGGAGCGCGATTTCGACGTGGAAAGCGACGATTATTTCGCCATCGCCCTTTCCACTTTCAACGACAAACGCAATGGCTATGCATTTGGCATCAACCCCAACGGAGCCCGGGCCGACGGCCTCATTTCGGGCATCGAAAAAATAAATCCCGACTGGAACGGCGTCTGGGATGCCATCGTAAAAAAGAATACGCAGGGCTGGTTTGCCGAAATTTACATTCCCTTTTCCACCCTCCAATACCGGCAGGGCGAGGAGCAGGTCTGGGGTATAAAATTTCAACGCAACATTTTGCGAAAAAATGAGTTTGTGCGCTGGCAGGGTTGGAACCGCAATTTCGAGTTTGAAAATCTCTCACAGACAGGCACCCTCACGGGCCTGAAAAACATCCGCGGAAAGGTGCGGCTGGAGGTGAAGCCCTACGGCCTCGCCGGCGTGACAAAAGAAAAAGACATCAGCGCCGATGCCGTGCACAAAGTAGGCCTCGACATCAATAAAAACCTGCTGTCCACGGTGAAACTCAACCTCACCGTAAACACCGACTTCGCCCAGGTGGAAGACGACCGCATCCAAACCAACCTCTCGCGGTTCTCCCTGTTTTACCCAGAAAAACGGGAATTTTTCCTGGAAGGCGCCGCCAATTACGATTACGGGCTGGGCGGGCCAAATTCGCTCTTTTACAGCCGCCGCATCGGCATCAGCGACGACAACGAATTGCTCCCCATCATCGCCGGAGTCCGGGTTTTCGGCAAGACTAAAAACACCAACGCCGGCCTGCTGAGTATTCAAACCGGGGAAAAAAGCGGAACACCTTCTACCAACTACTCCATGCTCCGGCTGAAACAGGATGTGGGCACACAATCGAATGTGGGAATGATTTTCACCTCCAAACAAAACGGCGATGAAAACAACCTCGTTTTCGGCATCGATGCCAAATACGAAACCGCGGAATTTCTGAAAGATAAAAACCTCGCCCTCGGAGGCCAGGTGTACGGCAGCCACGACATGGGTACTCCCGATGAAAGAAATATCGGCTACCGCTTTTTTATCGATTACCCCAACGACCTCCTGGACTTATACATGAGCACCACTTTGGTTCCCGAAAATTTCATCCCCGGCATGGGCTTTACCTTCCGCCAAAATTACCGCAATTATGTGTCGTTTTTCCGCTTTACGCCGCGGTGGTTCACCCGCTGGGGCATCCGCCAGATGAAGTTCAGCCCGTGGCGGCTGCTATTTTATCAAAATGCGCGCACCGGAAAAGTGGAGAGTTGGAAAAATGAAACCCGGCCCCTCGGTTTCGAACTGGAGAGCGGCGAGTCGTTCGAGTTCAACATCAAACACGAATTCGACCGCCCGGAGGAAGGGTTCGACCTCAACGACGACCTCTCCATCCCGGCCGGAACGTACCGCATGCACGGCTACGAGGTACAACTTGAAACCTTTCAGGGCCGGCGGGGTTTTGGGAGGCCCGGCGCGGGTCGGGCGCACCTTCAACGGCAGCTGCATCATCTGATGGATCTCGCTCGAGTGGTCGACGAGGATCTCACCGAGATCTGCGACGCCGAGTTGCTCGCTCAGGTCGAGGCGCTCGTTGGGCCGAAGCACAAGCATCAGGCCGCTCGGAC
>CAZPHZ010000370.1:0-3277 GCA_964586035.1 uncultured Saprospiraceae bacterium | reverse complement strand
CGGTCGGCGTTCGACGTTGGACGTTGGACGTTTGACGTTGGACGTTGGACGTTGGACGTTGGACGTTAGACGTTGGACGTTGGACGTTAGACGTTGGACGTTGGACGTTCATCATTCAATGCATCAAAATTAGCGCAATTGGTAATAATCGAAGATTTACTTCCCGGCACAAAATCTATAAAGTTCGGCATACCTTATTGATTTGATTTTAAAATTTGGAAGCTATTTATTTAGCACTATTAGCATTCAAAATAACGCTGTCTGAATTTCCCGTTTTGCAAGTCCAACGTTTAAAGTCTATTGTCGCAGGTCAGTAGTCTGACAAGTATAATCACACTCAATGATTAACGCAGTTTATGGCCAATCGTTTCTCATTACAAAAAAAACCATGCCTGCTTGGGGCAAAGTTTTTGCCTTTGTCTGCTCTTTACCTAATTTCGCCCATCACACAAACCAACTTGCGCGGCACTAATTATCTGCCAACCGGGAACATAAAAACCACTACACCTGATGAAGGCAGATATTGCCAGGCATACGCTCATAGATAACGACACCTCTTTAAAAGATTTTGCAGAAAGCCACGAACACACTGAATGGCTTTGCTTCGATACCGAATTTATCGGAGAACGCAGATTTATCACCACTATTTGCCTGATACAAGTTACCTCCTCCGATGGCAATTTTCTCATCGACCCTTTGAAATGTAAGAATTTGCAGCCGTTTTTGAACCTGCTCACCAACGAGCGCATTATCAAGGTAACCCATGCTGGTTCCAATGACTATAGACTGTTTTACTCCCATTTTGGTGTAGTTCCCAAAAACACTTTCGATACGCAAATTGCAGCGGGATTCGTGGGATACAAATATCCCGTGGCATTCAATAAACTCGTTGAGAGCGAACTGGGCATAAGGCTGAGCAAAGGCTATACCGTGACGGACTGGGAGAAAAGGCCGTTTAAGAAAAAGCAATTGATGTATGCCCTCGACGATGTAATTTACCTATACGACCTTTGGAAAAAACTCGAAGATAAACTGAAGACTCTGGGACGGCTCGATTGGGCGGTGGAGGAATTCAAACAATTGGAAGACCCCCAGACCTACGAGCAAGATCCATTTAAAGAGGCTCTTCAGAGCAACATCATTAAAAGCCTTCGTCCAAAAGAGCAGTTATTTCTCATCCGTCTTTTCTTATGGCGCACCGGGGAAGCCCGCCGAAGAGACCATTCAAAAGAAATGGTGCTTCCCAGCAAATATATCAACTCCATCGTGCGGGCAATTCATTCCGGCCTGGACGCCCTGAAAAATAACCGGCGGCTTCCCGATAAACTCATTGGACGATTTGGTCCTACTTTTATTGAGATGTACGACCGGCCGGTAAACGACGGTGAAAAGGCGATTTTGGAGAAACTTCCCCACGACAACAGCGACAACCCCAAACAAGATATTTTAATGGAAATGCTCGACCTCCTGGTGCGGTACAAATGTCTGGAAGAAGGAGTTTCTCCACAACTCGTTTTACCGAGAGGAGCGCTGAAAAAAATGAAAAACGATAAGGATTATTTCGAAGAATCCATTGAAATTGGCTGGCGCCAAAAATTCCTCGGAGCCGAAATAGCCAGCTGGTTTAAAAATCGCCGCCAACTGAAAATAGAATTCAGCAATGGCAAATTCGAATTAAAAATGTGATGATTATAGTCAATCCGGCCTGACATTGCCCTGCGTTTATTTACTTTGCTTCCACGTAGTAAATGGGTGTTCCCGCCCTCGCAAGCCCTGCTTATTAGCCAAATTATACCTAATAAATTGGAAAGTTCTATCCGATGCGTTCTTTGCAGCGTTGAGTGACATGTTCCTCACAAAACGGGTCGGCAAACGCAACCCGACCGCTTTTTACAACCGCGCAAATGATTCGCATGTATTCATTCCGCGATTGTTTTTAAAATTCAAAAGTTAAAAAATGAAAAAATTACTGTTATTCCCGGCACTTTTTATTCTGATACTTTCAGGAGCCATGCAGGCCCAAACTGATGGCAGCATGCCTTCGAAAACCTTTGCCCAAAGTGAGCAAAAAGCAAAAGACCTGCTGGCTACGCTCACCCTCGATGACAAAGTGGGTGAAATGACGCAATTCGCCCTCGATGTGCTCTGCGAGGGGCAGCCGTATAATGTGGCCGACCCGGTCACCCTCGACAAAACCAAAATGCAGAAAGTGCTCGTGGACCTCCGCGTAGGTTCCATACTCAATGTGGCGGGACATGTCTATACGCGAGAGCAATGGGAGCACATTATTACTGCCATACAAGCCTTTGCCCGGCAGAAACCTTCCGGTATTCCGGTGCTGTACGGCATCGACGCCATACACGGCACCAATTACACGGCTGGCTCCACGCTGTTTCCACAGGAAATTTCACTTGCCGCTACCTGGAACCCCACTCTCGCCAAAAAAATGGGCGAAGTGACGGCATACGAGACGATGGCGTCTGGCATTCCGTGGAGTTTTTCTCCGGTGCTGGGCCTCGGCCGTAATCCCCTCTGGTCCCGGTTTTGGGAAACACTGGGCGAAGACACCTATCTTGCCTCCCGCATTGGGGAAGCCATCATCGAAGGCTACCAGGGCAGCAGCCTGTCCAACCGCAACACAGCTGCGGCGTGCATGAAGCACTTCCTCGGTTATTCAGTGCCACTTACCGGCAAAGACCGTACACAGGCATGGATTCCCGAACGCCAGCTCAAAGAGTATTTTGTCCCCAGCTTCCAGGCTGCCGTCGATGCAGGTGTACTCACCGTGATGATAAATTCGGGAGAGATAAACGGCATCCCCGTGCATTGTAACCCCGCCATACTCAAAGATTTGCTGCGCGATGAAATGGGTTTCAAAGGGCTGGCCATCACCGACTGGGAGGACATTGGCTACCTCTACACCCGTCACCACGTGGCCAAAAACTACAAAGATGCCATCCGGTTGGCCATCAACGCCGGCATCGACATGGCGATGGTACCCGTGGATTTGAATTACCCCGTGCTGCTGAAAGAATTGGTGCAGGAAGGCGAAATTCCCATGAGCCGCATCGACGAAGCCGTCACCCGCATCCTCACCGTGAAATACGAACTTGGGCTGTTCGAGCACCCGTATTTTCCTTTTAATGGCTACTCGGAATTCGGCTCCGCCGAACATGTGGATGCAGCCTATCATGCCGCACAGGAGGCCATGGTCTTGCTGAACAACAACGGAGAGATGCGCCTCTACGAAATGGCAATATATCATTGTAGGAATTGG
>CAZPHZ010000369.1:0-3277 GCA_964586035.1 uncultured Saprospiraceae bacterium | reverse complement strand
TTATCCATCAGCGAGCGGATGGTGTCAAGGCATTCTTCGTCGTTTTTCACTTTGTAATCACAAACGCCTGAGATTTCGGTTTGCGTGACAGCTCCCCCTAAAATTTCTTTGCCGATGTCTTCGCCAATAGCTGCTTTCACGAGATACGGACCAGCGAGAAAGATGCTGCCCTCGCCCTCGACAATGATGGATTCGTCGGACATAATGGGAAGGTAAGCCCCCCCTGCCACGCAACTTCCCATGATGGCCGCGATCTGAGGTACACCGGCAGCAGACATTTGGGCGTTGTTGCGAAATATGCGACCGAAATGCTCTTTATCGGGAAATATTTCGTCCTGCATGGGAAGGAATACCCCGGCACTATCGACCAGATAAATTATTGGAATTTTATTTTCGAGGGCTATTTCCTGGGCCCTCAGGTTTTTTTTCCCTGTGATGGGGAACCAAGCCCCGGCCTTAACTGTCGCATCATTCGCGACGATGACGCTGAGGCGGTTCGAGACATATCCCAATCCTACAATAACACCCCCGGCCGGGCACCCGCCGTATTCCTCAAACATTTCATACCCTGCGAATGCCCCTACTTCAAGCCATTCGATACCCTCATCCACAAGGTAATTGATGCGTTCTCTTGCGGTTAGCTTGCCCTTTGAATGGAGTTTTTCAATTTTTTTAGTGCCCCCCCCAAGCCTGATTTTTATCAGGCGATGCTTCATCCGCGTGATGAGTTGTTTAAGGTTGTCTTCGTTTTTATTATTCTCAATATTCATAAAAAGTGCTTGAGCGCGTGGTAATGTGGCTGAAAGGGGTTGCCAGCGATTTGATGGTAAGAAAAGGATTGTAAAGAAAAGAAACCTCATGGATATGGGCAAGCCGGTGATTTATGAATTATAGCCGGTATAATGTTTTGGACCCAATTGATTGAGGCATAAGCCTTTGGGTTTAGTTTGGTATCATTTCTTTGTGAAAAACTGCCGGTACAGGGTTGCATCGGATTTTATATCCAGTGATGTTATGGGGCGGGTTGAATCAGAAAATTGCTCCTCATAAATGGTGAAATGTGAAAATCCATGGAGGTGAAAAGTTCATTCCACCTTAAAGGTATAATAATATTCGCCGGGATAATCTTCATAAAAACCTTCCAGATAGACTTCTTGTCCTTCGCTTTTCTCCAACTCATTAATCACTTCTTTTACAGACGATACACGGATGTTGCCGACCTTTGTAATAATATATCCGGGTTCCATCTCCGTGTCGTCAATAGTGCTGCCACGTGCTATTTTTTCAACGTAAATCCCCGAGACTCTAAGCCGGCGGCGTTCATCTTGTGAAAGTTCACGCAGCTGAAAACCATGTTTTTTCAAGATGCCGGTATTCTTGACGTTTTCAATGTATTTGGAGGAGAGGTTCTTGTCCTTTAGCGTGACGTAAGCATGGGTGAGTTCCCCTTTACGGATGAAGTCCACATGTATGGAGTTGCCGGGGTGAAGCCGTCCCACTTGTTCCTGGAGCTGTGGAATGGTTTTTATTTTCATGTTATTAATGCCGACAATCACGTCGCCCTGAAGAATGCCAGCCTCGTCGGCACCCCCGCCTGCAACTACACTGTTGATGAACACGCCGTCCATATTTGACAGGCCTAATTCTTTGGCAATTTGCCGGGTAACCGGTCCGATTTTAATTCCCAATAACCCTCGCTGTACTTCACCAAATTCTTTCAAATCCTGGATTACTTTCTGTGCCAGGTTGGATGGTATGGCAAAGCTATACCCTTCGTACCTGCCAGAACGAGTAATGATGGCAGTGTTGATGCCAACCAATTCACCGTTTGTATTTACCAAAGCTCCGCCACTGTTTCCCGGATTTACTGCCGCATCGGTTTGAATGAACGATTCGATGGTGTACTCCCCTTCCAAAATGTCAATGCTCCGCCCTTTCGCGCTTACGATGCCTGCGGTGACTGTCGAGGTGAGGTTAAATGGGTTCCCCACCGCCATTACCCATTCGCCAACTTGTACGGAATCTGAATTTCCAAAAATGAGGTAAGGGAGGCCTTCTTCATCAATCTTGAGGAGTGCCAAATCCGTGGATGGATCGCTGGCAATGAGCGTGGCATCGTATTCGCGGCGATCATTTAGCGTTACTTCAAACCGGCTTCCGTCCTCAATGACGTGGTTGTTGGTCACGATGTAACCATCGGCAGAAAGAATTACCCCGGAACCGGAAGATGCGGCGAAAGATCCCGAACCCCACCACGAAGTATTGGCGTTTTCCAAAGCCCTGATATTTACGACGGAAGGAGTGACCATCCCGGCAGCGGTTATGAAATCAGTGGGCGAAGAGGAGAGAAAAGTGCGCAGCCTCTGATCGTTTAACCCATTGTTTTCGAGCCTTGTGTAGCGGGCTGGCATTTCTCCTTCCAAATATGCGTGCTCAGAAGAGGCCTCAAAGTACTTGTAAATTGCAACGGCAATAACAGCACTGAACAAGGAAGTGATGAGGATGATAGCTGTATTCTTCATAAGTCAATGATTCAAGGTCGTTGCAATTTGAGAAAATTACCCGTAATTGGCAAAACCAGCAACCAGGTTTTTCCGTATCCGGAAAATGCGTTGCCGGGCATTCAATACTAAAAAATAGAAACGCAACTCCACACGGTATGTTTTGACGAAATCCATTTCGTTGGTCTTTGTCAGAATTACGCAAGTAGATACTTTTGTGTTCATGTCAGAATTACCATTTTTCAAATACCAGGGAACCGGAAACGATTTCGTCATGGTGGACAACCGGGAGGGCCTGATTGCCCAAGGTGACACTCCTTTGATTCGTTCCCTTTGCGATCGAAAATTCGGTATCGGAGCCGACGGACTTATTTTGTTGCAAAACAAACCGGGATTCGATTTTGAAATGGTCTATTTCAATGCGGACGGCAGCGGCTGTACCATGTGTGGCAATGGTGGGCGCTGCTCCGTCGCTTTTGCACGGTACTTGAACATCATCGGCGATTCGTGCTGTTTTTGGGCTGTCGGTGAGTCATACAAAGCAAGAATCGATGCAGGAAATCTGGTCGAGGTGAAAATGGCCAACGTGGAACAAGTCGAAGTGGGCCAGGGGTACTTTATACTCAATACAGGCTCGCCTCATTACGTCATTTTTGTGGAAGACCTTGATGATATTCGCGTGGTGGAATCTGGGCAGGTTATTCGCTATTCCGACCGACTCCCGCGAGGAAGGATAAATACTGACTGTGTAGATAAACAGAGAGATGGGCAAAGCG